>CAMNNS010000072.1 GCA_946545765.1 uncultured Bacteroidales bacterium
TTGTATAGACAAAACTAAAACATTTTTTACAGAATTACAACATTTATTTTTTTATCCCTCTGTTTAGTTAATTGTAATCTTTTACAAAGTGGCATTTACTAATAGAAGTAGAAGGTAATCATATCGGGAGAGGGGGCTTGTATTTTTTGTCCATATTAGTTATATTCGCAAAATTTATTTTCTTAATAAAATGCTACAGAATTCCAAATCAAAAAGAGCCTTATCTGATATGGCGGCAAGTCAAATAGTTTTAGAAGGTTTAACATTTGACGATGTATTACTAATTCCTGCTCATAGTAGTGTCCTTCCAAGGGAGGTGAAAATTTCATCAAAATTTACAAAAGATATTACTTTGCAAATTCCAATTGTATCTGCTGCAATGGATACTGTTACAGATAGCAATCTCGCGATAGCGATAGCTCAAGAGGGTGGGATTGGGGTTATACACAAGAATATGTCTATTGAGCTTCAGGCTGAGCATGTTAGAAAGGTAAAAAGGGCGGAGAATGGAATGATATATGACCCAATAACAATAGATGAAGAGGGCTTAGTAAAAGATGCCTTGTCTATTATGTCTGAACATCATATTGGTGGTATTCCTGTGGTAGATAAAATGAATAAACTTATAGGAATAGTAACAAACAGAGACTTGCGTTTTGTTGAGAATAAGAGGACGCCTATCAGAAATGTAATGACAAGAGAGAATCTTATTACTACAACTCGTACAGATTTAAATGAGGCGACAAGATTACTCCAAAAGCATAGAATAGAGAAACTTCCTGTAATAGACAAAAAAGGAAAATTGATAGGTTTAATCACCTATAAAGATATTACAAAGATTAAAGATAACCCAAATGCAAGTAAAGATTCTAAAGGACGCTTATTAGTAGCTGCTGCAGTCGGGGTTACAGGAGATACACTACAAAGGATAGAAATTTTAAAAGATGCTGGAGTAGATGCAGTTGTAATAGATACAGCACACGGTCATTCTGAGAAAGTTATCGAGACTGTTGAAAAAGCAAAAAAAGCCTTCAAAGAGCTACAAGTTATTGCAGGGAACATTGCAACAGCAGAGGCGGCTAAAGCTTTGGCAGATTGCGGTGTAGATGCGATTAAAGTTGGAATAGGTCCAGGTTCTATCTGTACCACAAGGGTTGTAGCTGGTGTAGGAGTGCCTCAACTGACAGCTATAATGTTGGCGTCAAAAGCTGTAGAGAAAAAGGGAGTCCCAATTATTGCCGATGGTGGTATAAGATATTCGGGTGATATAGTGAAAGCTCTTGCAGCTGGAGCAAGTACAATAATGGCAGGGTCTTTGTTTGCAGGGGTTGAGGAATCTCCGGGAGAAACAATTATCCTTAACGGGCGTAAGTTTAAGTCTTACAGAGGAATGGGCTCTTTAGAGGCAATGCAACAAGGCTCAAAAGATAGATATTTCCAAGATATGGAGGAGGATATTAAGAAGTTAGTGCCAGAAGGAATAGTGGCGCAAGTACCATATAAAGGTACACTTAATGAGGTGATATATCAGCTTGCAGGAGGGTTGAGAGCAGGAATGGGATATTGTGGAGCTTCCAATATAAAAGCTTTGCAAAAAGCTAAATTTGTTAAGATTACATCGGCAGGTGTTAAAGAGAATCACCCTCACGATGTAACAATTACAAGAGAGGCTCCAAACTATAGCCCTGAGTTATAGTTTAATATATCAAAAGGTCTTTTATAAATAATAAATTAGTTGTAAAGAAGCGAGTAATAAAATGGATATAAAAAAAATTTTTTTGGTTTTTGTTTTGGCGTTTTTGGCATCTTCTGCTTTTATAAATAAATCAAATGCACAAGTTTATAAAGGGGGGCTTATAGATAAAACAGTTGCCGCAATTGGGAATGAGTTTATAATGCTTTCTCAAATAGAGGAAGAGGTGCAAATTTCAATGGCACAAGGTGTTTCTGCAACAAATGAGAGCGAATTAAGATGTCAGATATTAGAGAATTTGTTAATTCAAAAACTTCTTTTAACACAAGCAAAATTAGATAGTTTAAATGTCCGTTCAAGTTATGTAGAAGGGTTACTCGACGAGAGAATAGATAGAGTAATTAGCACTTTAGGTGGGCAAAAGCAGGCAGAAGAATATTTTAAAATGCCAATTTTTAGATTAAGGGAGAATTGGAGAGAAAGACTTAGTGAGCAGGACCTAACAGAACAGGAGAAACATCAAGTTATGAGTAGTGTCTCTCAGCTTACCCCTTCTGAAATAAGAAAATACTATAGAAGAGTAGATAAAGATTCTTTGCCTATAATTCCTACACAATACAGATATAGCCAAATCTTATTGTATCCTCAAAAAGAGAATGCAGTGATGGCGACTAAAGAGAGACTTTTAGAGTTTAGGCAAAAAGTGTTAAATGGGGAAAAATTCTCTACTATTGCTGCCTTATATTCAGAAGATAATGCAAGTGCTTTGAGAGGTGGAGAGTTGAGAATGGCATCTAAAAATGTCTATTGGCCAGCATTTTCAGACGCTGCAATTGTTTTAAAACCCGGGCAAATTTCTCAGATAGTGGAGACTCCCGATGGCTTTCATCTAATTCAGATGATAGAGAAGAATGGAGATATGTTTAATGCTCGCCATATTTTGTTAAAACCAAAGTTCACAGCAGAAGATAGGAGTAAAGCTTTTGCAAGATTAGATAGTATTAAGAATGAGATAAATAAAGGGGAGTTTACTTTTGAGATGGCAGCAAGAAAGTTCTCTCAAGATCCTAAGACATATCTTAATGGTGGGCAGGTTGTTGATGAAGAGACAGGGGGATTATTTTTTGAAAAAGACAGATTAAACCCTACAGACTTTAATGCTATTAAATCGCTGAAGATAGGCGAGATCTCTCAACCAATAGAGACAACATCTAATGATATGTACGAGAGAGGACAGGTTGTTTATAAGATTATTAAATTAGAGGAGATTATAGATTCCCATAGGGCAAATGTAGATGATGATTTTTCTATCATTCAAAATATTGCCAACGTTAATCAACAAAATAATGCTTTAAAAGATTTTATTTCTCAAAAACAAAAGATTACATATATCAGGATAGATGATATGTATAAAGGGTGTGACTTTGAATACAAAGGTTGGTTAAAATAGTTTTCTAATGAAGAGGAGATTAGTATTCATATCTATAAGCGTTTTTATCCTTTTTTGCATAACAGCAAAAGAGGATTTAGCTTTTAATAGAGGGGGATATTTATCTATAGATCAGAGAACTCATCGCGATGATAAAGACTCTTTAGTTAGGTTGTTGGATGCAAAATCTGCTCAGCTTAAAGAAGAGGATGGAGTATCATATAGAATAGTTTCAGGTCCTGCGAGATTTTTACATAATGATACTTATTTACTCTGTGATTCAGCCGTTTGGAATGTTAATGACGATGTTATAGATGCTATTGGTAATGTTCAGATAATACAGGAAGATACATATTTGATTGGGGACAAATTAACTTATCGCTCTAATATTAATTTAGCAGAATTTAGGGGTGAGATAGTTAGATTATATAATAAGAAAGGAGATCAGTTAAAAACAAGATTCTTGGATTACAATACAAAAGACAGTGTTGCAGTTTTTTTTAATGGTGGATCTATGAGGAGTAAAGATGGGCAGATTATTGAGGGGCAGACAGGTAGATATGAGTCTGAAAACAAAGTTTTTTCTTTTATCGGCGATGTGCAAATATTTAATGATTCTATATTTATCCGCTCTGTAAGTGCAGAGTATTATTCAAATGAGGAGAAAGCATATTTTCATACTGCTGTAACAGCTTGGAAGGAGAGAGATACACTTTTCTGTAACGAGGCAGATTATTGGAGAGAAGGTGAGCTATTAACGCTTAAGAAAGATAATTATATAGCTACCGAAAATCAAGAGGTTTGGGGTGATAATATTAAATATTATAGAGAGAGTGGCGACGCAGAATTGTCAGAGAATGTCCAGATTAGAGACCAATCGCAATCTACTGTTTTATTAGGAGATAAAGGTTTTTATTATCGCTCCCCGATGCGTGTTATACTAACTCAGAATCCTGTAGTAGCAATGTATTCCGAAGAGGAAAGAACTGTTAAAGAGAGGGATTCTCTTGGTATAGAGCATGATAAAACAGAGATTTTTAAAGACACCCTTTTTGCCGTAGGAGATTCTATAATAATGCATCAGCTATATATGCATCAAGTGAGTGAGTCTGAAATAATAGAGGCAAAAAGTAGATTAGAAACGGCGGAAATAGATCCTCTTAAAGAGATAAATGAGGAAAATGAAAAATTTCTAAGTGCTTATTATAGAAATAAATCTATGATGGGCAAACCAGTACCTCCACCATCCGTTGCAAAGAAAGATGTTCCCAATATAGAAGATGAATCAACAGATAGTTTAGAGGTAGACAATAAAGGGCTCGATACCCTCTCTATAGATATTCAAAAAGATAGTATAGATAATGTAATTCCCACAGACACTCTTAATGTTGAATTAGATACTACTAAAGTGAATTTTTTGAGACTCTTTAATAATGTAAAAGTTTATAGGAGTAATTTAAGTGGCAAGTGCGATTCCTTGATATACACCTCTTTAGATAGTATGGCGAGATTTTATAAAGAGCCGGTTTTACTATATGACCAGAAGAATCAATTTACGGCAGAAGAGATAAGTGTAACAATAAAAGATAATGTCATTCACAGAGCAAATCTTATAAATAATGCAATGATTATCGCTGAGGAAGATTCTATACATTTTGATCAGATTAAAAGTGTAGAGATGATTGCCTATTTTAAAGATAGTGAACTCTATAGATTTGATGCATTAGGTGGGGTACAAGCGATGTTATTTTTTAGAGAGAGGGAAGAAGAGATAACTCTTATGAATCAGAAAGAGTGCAAACTAATGTCTGCAAAAATTAAAGACAATGAGATAAATAGAGTAAAATATATAGGAGAGGTAAAGAGCGATTTGATACCAACATATAATTTGCCTATTGATAAACAGAGGCTTAGAGGTTTTGCATGGGAAAAAGATGATTTACCAAAGAATAGATTTGAGTTGACACAAAGAGTGGTTAATCCATCTGAAAGGGGGAAGTTGGAAAAGATTTTATTCCCTGAATATCCTCAAACAAAGATATATTTTCCTGACACCTATACAGAGATATGCAATCAAAGAGATTCTGTAAATTCAAAAATTGCAAGAGAAAATAAAGAGAGAGAAGAGAAAAAAAGAGAGGAGAGAATAAAAAAGGATAAAGAGCAAAAATTAAAGAAGCTTAGAGAGGAAGATGCTTTTAAATCGCCATCTGTTATACTCTATACTCATGATAGTTTGAATCTCTTAATTCAAAAGTGTCAGGAGATATTGGATGCAACAAAAATTGAGGGTAAAATTTTAGATTCCAATATTTATATAAAAGGTTGGGAAGGGTTTATGATTAAGGAATTAGAGTATAGTAGTGGTGAGAAATTATACTTCGTAACCCCTTCTGCAGAACAATTGGCTCATTGGATAGTTTCCGCTTGTTGGAAAAGTGTGAGAAGTTTGGATAGTATTTATGTAAATAAGGTTTTAGCTCATATCAAGAATAGTGGTGGAGCAAATTTCCCGATAAGGGGAATATTATATGACAATTATTCTGATTCAACTAAGTATGAACCAACACTTTACAAAGATGGTGTTGTTGTCTTTTTAGACGACGCTGTTTCTGTTACAGACTTTAAAGATTTGGAAGATAGTTTGCTTAAGCAATATACAGGCAAGTATGCTAAAATTGCAAATGTTACAAGGGAGATGTATTACAACTATGGTGGTAAAGAGAATGTAGGAATGGTGGCAAAAATAGAAGAGTTACCTCAGAGCGAGAAATATCCGCTATCATTTATAACGGTTGTAAGAGAGATTTATAAAAAGGCATTCAGATCTAAAGATAATGAGTTGTTGGATGCTTGGTGTTATGAAATGCTTAGATAAAAATAATCCCGATAAGATTTTCCTATCGGGATTAAAATTATAATTTTTTTACATCTTATTGCATACCAGAAATTTGAGTCTCTGCAGGGGCTAATTTTCTAACTAAACCTTGTAGTACTGTTCCTGGCCCAAGTTCAACAAACTCATTAGCCCCATCTGCTACCATTTTTTCTACAATTTGTGCCCATTTAACAGGGTGGGTTAATTGTATAAGAAGATTCTCTTTTATCTCTTCTGGATCTGTATGAGGAAGAGCATCAACATTTTGATATATAGGACATATAGGTTTAGTTATTACAGCTTTTTTTATAGCTTCTCCCAACTCTACACGTGCAGGGTCCATTAGTGGAGAGTGAAAAGCTCCACCTACAACTAAAGGGAGTACACGCTTAGCCCCTTTTTCTTTAAGTATAGTCCCAGCTTCTGCCACTGCATCTATATCACCACTAATAACAACTTGTCCGTGGCAATTATAATTAGCTGCTACAACAATACCTTTATCGCCTTTTTCTGTCACTTGTTTGCATACACTTTCAATAACAGAATCCTCTAAATTTAAAACAGCCGCCATTGTAGATTGCTTTAATTCACAAGCTTTTTGCATTGCAAATGCACGTTGGGCAACAAGTTGTAACCCCTCATCAAAACTTAAAGCTCCTGCAGCAGTTAGAGCAGAAAATTCTCCAAGAGAGTGTCCTGCAACCATATCGGGATTAAAATTCTCCCCAAGACATTTAGCGAGAACAACAGAGTGGATAAAAATGGCAGGTTGAGTAACTTTTGTCTGTTTTAACTCCTCAACTGTACCTGTAAACATAACATCAGAAATTCTCCAACCTAAAATCTCATTTGCCCTTTCAAAAAGTTCTTTTGCTTTTGGGTTAGAGTTATAAAGTTCCTGACCCATCCCTGTAAATTGTGCTCCTTGTCCAGGGAATACATATGCCTTTTTCATAAATAATTACTTTTATTATAGATTATTATAATTAGTTATTATCAGATTTTAACTTTGTTAAATCTATTATTTATTTTTTAATGGGGCAAAGATAAATAA
>CAMNNS010000073.1 GCA_946545765.1 uncultured Bacteroidales bacterium
GTTTAAAACTAATATTATTAGCATTTGTTGTTTTACCAATACTTATAAAAAGCCTATTGTCAAAACTATTTTCTTTAGCAGTTTGAATATTAGGGAGAGTAGTTTTAATTAAGTTTCCTTCAATAGTTGCTCTGTCGTTATAAGGGTAAAGGGCATAAACTGTCTCGGTTAAGGAAGAAACATCATTTACCCCAGGGATAGTACCAGTAAACTCTATATCTCTGCTCTGTTCTGTGTTGTTGGAAGCAAATTTATAAGAACTTCCTCTGTAAAAGATATTTATCTTTTCTTTAGCGCACCAATCAATTCTCTTATAGTTTTGTCCAGCAACAACTGTCTTACTCAATTCTGGATCATCCTCTGTATAACCGATAAATGTAATAGGAGTTAATTGTTCCTCTATATCTTCTGTCTTTATGTTCTCTTTTCTATCTTCTTTGCTACAAGCAAATAGCAAAGCAGCAATAGAGAAGTAAAGTGCTATTAACAAAAGCTTTTTCATTGTTTTATGTGATTTATGATACATTATTTTCAAAACTAACACACAATGCACTACTAACTTTTTATCTATATCGTAATACAATCACGATAACAAAAAGACAATGAGTACTATGTATATTTCGTGCAAATATACACTTTTTTTTAAAAAAAATCTTAGTATCCTTTTTTTATGAAGAAGAATACCATTATCATAACGAGTGTGCTATGTCAAAACAATCATCTACAACAGATAGCAATGTTCTGTTTGTCAATATTATAAGCGATTATAAGCGCTATCAGGGTGGGATTTCTCTTAGTATATTAGTAATACTTATAGAATAACGCTATAGACTCCATACCCCCAAAGAATTGTTTTAAAAGATAACTTTCATTAGGAGAGTGTATAGTGTCTCGCTCTAAACCAAATCCCATTAGTAAAGGATCTATCCCTAAAATAATTTGCATCTCTGCAAGGACAGCAATACTGCCACCACCTCTACTTGGCACAGGCTCAATTCCATACACCTCTTTTATTGCCTTTGAAGCAGCTTGGAAAGCGTGTGAAGTAATAGGGATTAAAAAACCATTTCCACCTTCACATGGAGTAACATCTACTTTGACATAATCTGGAGCGATAGCTTTAAAATGCTCCATAAATAGTTTTGTAATCTCCTCGCTTCTTTGGTTTGGAACAAGTCTCATAGAGATTTTTGCATGGGCAGTAGATGGAATAACAGTTTTTGCCCCTTGTCCTGTGTAACCGCCCCAAATACCACAAACATCTAAACAAGGGCGAATACCGGTTCTTTCTAAAGTAGAATAGCCTTTTTCCCCTTTAATCTCCTTTATGCCAAGGCTCTCTTTGTATTCACTTAAATCAAATGGTGCTCTTGCAAGTTTTGCTCTATCCTCGGAAGATAGCTCTACAACTTTGTCATAGAAACCTTTAACTGTTACTTTGCCATCTTTATCTATTAAAGAAGAAATCATATCGCAGAGGATATTTATAGGATTTGCTACAGCTCCGCCATAATGTCCTGAATGTAAATCTTTATTTGGACCTGTAACGCAAACTTCTAAATAAGAGAGCCCTCTCATCCCACAATTTATAGAAGGGACTTTTTCAGAAATCATTGTGGTATCAGAGACTAAAATAACATCTGCACTTAGCATCTCTTTATTCTCTCTTACCCAAGCAGGTAGAGAACCACTACCAATTTCTTCTTCCCCTTCAAAAACAAATTTGATATTGTGTTTAAGTTGATTTGTTCGTACTAAAAATTCAAAAGCTTTAATGTGCATAAACAGCTGCCCCTTATCATCATTAGCTCCTCTTCCCCATATTGCTCCATCATGAATTTCTGGTTTAAAAGGGTCGGAATTCCATTTTTCTAAAGGCTCAACAGGTTGAACATCATAATGACCATAAATCAAAACAGTTTTTGCATTTTGATCTATAATTTTTTCTCCAAATACAACAGGATTACCTTTTGTAGGGTAAACACCAGCCTTGTCTGCACCAGCTTCTAAAAGAAGTTCTACTAATCTTTTAGCACATTTTTCCATGTCTGGTTTATGCTCACTTTTTGCACTGATAGATGGGATTCTCATCAATGAGAATAATTCTTCAAAAAATCTCTCTTTGTTTTGCTCAATGTATTGCTTCATATATGATTGTTTAAATAAGTTTACAAAGTTTACACTCTACAAATATAATAAGGTTCAAGATTAGTTAAGTTTATTCTTTATAAATTTTGATTTTTAAAATAGGTTTCATAATAGTAAAATAGCGTGTTGTGTTTGGGGTATTAGCAAGATTTCTTGTTATAAAACTTATTATACAAATAAGGTTGTAAGGTAAATGTTATGACTATAGTAGAAATCATCCCTGCTAAAGTTGATAATCCTATAGAGGATATTGCGGGGTGTTTTGCAAACATTAGAGAGGTTACTGCAATTATAAGAACAACAGCGGAAAAGAAAATAGCACTTCTATGATATTTAAGCAGTTGCTCTCTTTCTGGGTGCATTAAACCATCCATGACAAAAATACTATAATCTACCCCCATCCCAAAAATAAAAGTTGATATAACAATGTTTATCAAGTTAAATTTTACACCAAAAATTGCCATCACTCCAAGTACTATGTACCAACTCATCCCCATAGGCAAGAAAGCAATAATGGCTTTACCCAAGTTTCTCATAGTAATAAGTAGGATAAAAAAGACAAATATAGAGGAGATAAAAAGCACAGAACTAAAATCGTGATTCATTATCTCTAACATGTCGGTGGTATAAAAGAAAGGATTAACAACCAATAGATTACGATTGTTAATATCTTTGTCTCCGTATGCTATAATATTACTTGCTTTTTTAATCTTTTCTTTAGATGCAGCTTTTATAGAGGTAAAAATCAGGTAAGTATCATCTGTTTTTTCTATAAAATTTGACAAAATTGCATCGGGAATAATTTGAGCCTCTAATATATTTATAGGGGAGAATTTCTTTGATAAAATATTATAAAATGGTTCAAACATTTCTCCATCTAAACCTGCTCTTTGAGCTGCAGAATTTAATTTGCTTTTTACCTCTTATACTTTTTGTGAAGTGAAGTAGTCTTGCCATTTTGTTATCTTTTTATCTTGTTGATTTATAGACAACAAAATTGACGATGTGTTTGTATAATTAGCTATAATATTGTTGTGTTTTAACTTTTGACAGATACTCTCAATTTCTGAATTAAAAATAAGGGCAGAATCTAAATTAGTTGAGTGAACGGCAAAAAATTCTTGCAACATCCCATTATCTATTTTTTGAGAGTAAAGGGAATCGGCAAATTTTACATCTTTTTCAAAGTAGCCGATATTTGTAATATCACTATCAAAATTTGCCTTTCCTTTTGTATAAATTATACTCCCGATAAAAATAATTACAACAGTAATTATTATCCATATCTTCTTGGTATAAGGATAAGTTGTAATCTTTTCTATTTGAGCAAAGGCTCTGTTATTCTTCTTGTTATGTGAAGAACTTAAAAATTGAGGCAAGAAAAAGAGTGCAAAGAGTGTTGTCCCAATCATTACAAGCGAGGACATAATTCCAAAATCTCTTAGCAGAGCAGATTTTGTAAATATTAACCCCAATAAAGAACCTACAGTTGTAATACAACCTAACAATATAGGTTTTGTTTGATCTTTTATAAGCTGTTCTTTGTCTGATACATACTTGTAATGTGTTGTTATGTGCAAGCAATAACTTAATGCTACTCCAACAACAATGCATCCAATTCCAAGGGCAATAAAGGACATTTGACCTTGGATTAAATAGAGCATGGCGATTGCGAATACAACGCCGTAAATTATTGGCAATAAGAGGTAAAGAATAGACCTAAACCCTTTCATACAGATGCCAATTATTAGAGCAATTAAAATAAGGGCTATTGAAACTGTAGATGCAAGATCTTTCTTAATCCTTTTAGCGTTAAAAACACTTTGCACAGGGGCTCCAAAAAACTTAATGCTTATATTGGGATTAGCCTTCTCAAAATTCTCTTTATGATATAAAATATAATCTACAAGCCGAGTGCCTGCTTGGCTGTCCATCGCTTTAAATGAGGGAGTTATAAAGGCTAAAGTCATTGAGCTATCGGACGCAAAGAAGTGCCCATTAATAATTTTAAAACCATCTTGATTTTCCCCTCCCTTTTCTTGCTCAAAATTTTCACCAATTGCCAAATCTCTAAAAGAAAGAGGGTCTGCACAAATAATATCATAATAAAAACTTCCTGATTCAGACTCTAAAAGAGAGACGTTCTTATTCATTAAAGAATCTAAACTGCTTGTTTTTAGAAGATTGTCTATTTTGTCATAAATGTCATAGGGGAGAAAAATTGGGGCGTTCTCCGAGATGAAATTAGCAACATCTGCAAGGAGAGAGTTATCTATATTATAAAGAATATTCTCAATATCAGAACTTCTTTTTGATAACAAATCTTCCTCTTCTTCACCCTTGCACATTAGTTGTTTGCAAAAAGAGTCTGTAGCTTCAATAAGGTCATCATCAGATACATCGGGAGAATTTTTAATAAACTCCAAGAAAATTTTATCTTTAATTTTTAGTTTATTAAAAGCATATTTTGCCCCCTCATTATTTTTTGTAGTGGGAAGAAGCTTAGAAATATCCTCTTCGTAGAACATCTTACTTGCTAAAAAAGCAAATAGTAAAAATCCACCGATAAGTATAAAGTAAAAAGCCGCACGATGTTTCTTAAAGAAACGATATGCGGCTAAAGTAATTTTAGTCATTTGAGTTATTTTTGCTCTATTCTACTTTGTAGTAGGTCGTATAGCTCACTAAAAATCTTAACATTAGCAAGCTCTGCCCCCTTGATTTTAACCTCAAACTCTTGCTCGATAAGGGCAATTAGATCTACAAGTGAGAGGCTATCTAAATCTAAAGTTTTCTTTATATCTGCCTCTGGTGTAATGTTTTCTACTTCTACTTCAAATTCGTCAGCCAATAATCGGCGAGTTTTTTCTATCAATTCTTCTTTTGTCATACCACAAATATTATAAATTTTTTACTACCAATGTTGAATTTGTTCCTCCAAAACCAAATGAGTTAGAGAGAAATATATCAAATTTTTTATCTAATCTCTTTGCAGGAATATTAAGATGTGCAGAATCTTCATCGGGATTTTCAAAATTAATATTAGCTGCAATAAAATTATTCTTCATCATAATTAATGAGTAGATTATCTCACTTGCTCCAGCCATCCACATCTCATGCCCTGTTTGGCTCTTTGTAGAGGTTACAGGTGGCATATTATCTCCGAACACTTGATAAATTGCTTTTGCTTCGTTTTGATCCCCTACAGGTGTACTTGTTGCGTGAGCATTGATATATCCTATTTCATTGGCTTTTAGAGCAGAAGCCTCTAATGCCATTTTTAATGAGCGAGCAGGACCATCTACATTAGGTACAGATATATGGTCTCCATTTGATGAGAAACCATAACCTAAAACCTCTGCTAAAATAGGTGCTCCCCTTTTGACTGCAGATTCATAATCTTCTAATATTACAGTTGCTGCCCCTCCCGATGGAATAAGCCCATCTCTGTCTCTATCAAATGGTCTTGAAGCTTTTGTGGGTTCGTTCTCCCTCTTTGAAAAAGCACTGATACCATCAAAGCTACATATAGAGTATGGATTTACCTCTTGAGCACCTCCGCAGATTACCATATTTTGAAGCCCATTTTGAATAAGCATAGCTCCCCAACCTATAGAGTGAGAGCCACTTGCACAGGCTCCAGAGATTGTAAGGTTTATCCCTTTGAGTTTAAAAATACAAGAAAGATTCATAGTAACTGTGGAGTTCATAGACTTAAAAATACCACCGCTACCAATCATTGTTGTATCTCTCTTTTCTCTCATAATATCTACACTCTGAACAATTGGCTCTGCACTGGAATCATTCCCATATAAAATACCAACTTCGTGTGTATCAAGATATTGTTGGTCTATGTTTGCACTTTTTAATGCATCTGCTGTTGCACAATATGCGTAAAGGGCTTGTTCGGGCATATAAACACGTTGATTACGGCTTAGAACACCCTTTAAATTTGGTAGGTCAAGTTTTGCAGTTAAGGCAGATACAAATCCCATCTCTTTTCTTATAGGATCAAAAACAATTCCACTTTTTCCTGTATATAGAGATTCCCTCACCTCTTCTATTGTTTTTCCAAGGCAAGAATAAATCCCGATACCTGTAATAACTACTCTTCTTTTCATATTTTTAATTAAAATCCCTAAGTAAAGACCATAGTTTATCTTCTATATAGTCACTATTCTTTTTAAGGTTGGCAAAAATAATATTTTTTTGTTCTTTATGAAATTTTTGCAAACGAATTTCTTCTTTTAGGCGATTCCACCACTTTACATATTCCCAGCAAAACATCGCAAGTAGAGGTAAAACAATTAGATATATTATAGCCAAGTAGATTGTAGATAAATACCATACTACAAAAAATGAGATTAAATAGAAAAAAGGAATCGTGATAATGCAACTAATAGCCAACAGAAAAGATAAGGAGAGCATTTTGTCTTTTGCCCTCTTAATAAAAGGTTTAGGGATAGTATAGATAAAGATATGAGGCCATAGACTAAAAATCCATAAAGGGAAAAAGAGCAAGATTAACACGCTATAAAGTAGAACTTTGCCACCTTTTTTACCACTATTGAGCCCTTTAAAACTAATTTTTAATTTTTTTAAACCTGTTTTTATATCATAAGCTCGCCGATAAATATTATTTATTATCTCTTCTTTATCACCATTTTTTAATAGGTTTAAATGGAGTATCATCTCTTTTTCTACCTTTAATTTTTGGGGCAAAGTTTTATATTCATACCCTTTTATAAAAGCATATTTATCTGCATAATTATTTCTAATAAAATCTATTGCGGAGTAATTATCTAAATCTGTAATATTTAGCATCA
>CAMNNS010000074.1 GCA_946545765.1 uncultured Bacteroidales bacterium
TCTTTACATTTTGCAGATTTGGATGGACAACATTATATATATTTTCTGCAGGTGCAACGGTAGAAATAATTACAGTCCCTGGTGCAAGTACTTTTTTCTCATCGCGATAAGATTGTGTCATACTCATAGAATCTTTACCTGTAGGTATATTGATCCCCAATTCTATCGCAAAATCACTTGCTGCTTTAACTGCTCTGTAAAGTCTTGAGTCCTCGCCTTTATTTCTACTTGGCCACATCCAGTTGGCACTTAGTGATACCCCTTTTATTCCATTCTTGATAGGTGTCCATACTATATTTGTAAGTGCCTCTGCGATAGATAGTCTGCTTCCTACTTCTGGGTCTATTAACCCTGCAACAGGGGCATGCCCGATTGATGTAGCAATCCCCTCTTTATTGTCATACCCTATAGCAGTAACCCCTAAATTGTTAAGTGGTAATTGAATCTCTCCACAACATTGTTGAGTTGCAATTAGCCCTGTTACAGATCTATCTACTTTATTTGTGAGCCAATCCTTGCAAGCCACACTCTCTAAACTTAGAACATTTTTAAGCTGTTCTGTGAAAACTCTCTTTAATTCGTTGTTATTAAGATTATTAGCTATAGATGATAAAGGATTGAATTTATAATCTTTTGTCTGATCTTGCATTATAGTTTTTGGTGCATTACCAAACATATCCTCCATTTTTAAATCTATTGCCGCTTCATTTGTTTTTTTATTTATAAGAGTAAATCTATGATTTCCTGTAACTTGTCCAATTTCATAAAAAGGGGCTCTTTCTCTCTCTGCTATCTCTTTTAATTCTTCTACACTCTCTTTTGCTATCGCAATTCCCATCCTTTCTTGGCTCTCATTCCCGATAATTTCTTTTAGACTTAGTGTTGGGTCTCCAACAGGAAGTTTACTTATATCTATTGTACCACCCTCTTGTTCAACTAATTCAGAAAGACAATTTAAATGTCCTCCTGCTCCGTGGTCGTGTACAGAAATTATTGGATTGTTCTCTTTTTCCGCCAAAGTCCTGATTACATTGTAATCTCTTTTTTGCATTTCTGGATTAGCTCTTTGTATAGCATTTAGTTCTATTTCGTTGCCATATTCTCCAGTGTTTACCGAACTTACAGCACCTCCTCCCATTCCAATTCTATAATTATCTCCCCCTAAAAGGACAATCTTATCCCCTTTGGTTGGTACTTCTTTAAGTGCATCATCTTTTTTGGCATAACCAATTCCACCTGCAAGCATAATTACTTTATCATATCCGAAATCTGGATTTTCTTTCTCTTTGTTTTTATGCTCTGTATGTTCAAATGTTAGTAAACTTCCACAAATAATACTTTGGCCAAATTTGTTACCAAAATCGCTTGCCCCATTAGAAGCTTTTGTAAGTATCTCTTGTGGAGATTGATATAGCCATTTACGCTCTTTTGATTTTTTCTCCTGTGGGTTGGCAGAATTTTTATCTACCCTTGGGTAGCTTGTCATATAAACCGCTGTTCCTGCAATAGGAAAACTCCCTTTTCCCCCAGCCATTCTATCTCTTATCTCCCCCCCAGTCCCTGTTGCGGCTCCATTAAAAGGCTCAACTGTAGTTGGAAAATTGTGTGTTTCAGCTTTTAGACTAATAACGCTCTCTTTCTCTTTTGTTGTAAAATAATCTGGCTTGTTTCCACTTTTTGGGGAGAACATCTTTATTTTTGCCCCTTTTATGAATGCACAATTATCTTTATATGCACTCACGATAAGATTAGGATTCTCTTTTGATGTTCTTTTAATCATCTGAAAAAGAGAGCTTCCCATAGTCTTACCATCTATAATAAAGGTGCTGTTGAATATTTTATGCCTACAGTGCTCACTATTAACTTGAGAGAATCCAAATACTTCGCTATCTGTTAGTTTACGCCCTATCTTTTTGCTTAAATCTTTTAAATATTTTATCTCATCTTTGTTTAATGCTAACCCCTCATCATTATTATATTTTTCTATGTCAGAGATATATACAATAGGTTGTTTTTTTGTCTTAACCTCAAATATTTTTTGATCTAAATTTGAATAAACTCTTTGTAACATTTTGTCGTAAGAGTAGGTTTTGCCACTAATAGGAAAATACTCTTCTATTCTTTCTATTCCACTGATATTCATATTACGAGTAATCTCTACTGCAGTGGTACTCCAAGGGGTAATCATCTCTCTGCGAGGCCCTATAAAATTTCCAGATATTGCTTTGGTAAAGCTCTCTTTAGTATCACTTTTCTTATCAGCTATTATTTTACCATTAAATAACCATTCCAATGCAGTTATATCCCCCTTGCTTAATTCTTTTTGTCCATTAACTGCGATAATGGTCTTCTCTTTAGATCTAAAAAAGTAAATCATTGTGTAAAATCCCCTTTTTGTAAATGAATATTTGCTTTGCAATTTACTTTAATAAATTCTTATTTCTACCAATCGCGATATATATTTCATCCTTTTTTTTCAACTTCTTTTTAACAATTAATATTTCTTATCTTTGGCGTTCTATAAAAGTTGGTTTATTCTATGGATAAATTTGAAGAGAAATATAGAGAGCTTTTAGAGAATATATACAACAAGTTTCCCTCTTTCCAAGTGGTAGGGGATAGAGCCTTTAAGCCAGGTTTAGAAAATATGAGAATTATAGATGAGGCTTTGGGATACCCTTCAAAAGATTTAGTATGCATACACATTGCGGGGACAAATGGCAAAGGCTCAACAAGTAGTATGATTGCATCAGCCTTAATGCAGTTAAAAGATACTTGCGGAAAAACTATTAAAGTTGGATTATACACTTCACCTCATCTGATAGATTTTAGAGAGAGAATAAAGGTAAATGGTGAGATGATTTCTAAAGAATTTGTATTCTCTTTTTTAAACGAAAACTATAACTTTTTTGAGCAGACAAATGCCTCTTTTTTTGAGATTACAACTGCAATGGCATTTAAATACTTTTCTCATCAAAAGGTAGATATAGCAGTTATTGAGTGTGGACTTGGAGGGAGATTAGACTCTACAAATATTATATCGCCGATATTGTCTATCATAACTAACATTGGTTTGGATCATTGTACATATTTGGGGAATACTTTAGAAGAGATTGCGTTTGAAAAGGGGGGTATTATTAAAGAGGATACCCCTGTTGTAATAGGAGAGGCAGAAAATGGTGTAAAAGAGGTGTTTAATAAAATTTCTCATGATAAAAATTCTCCAATATATTTTGCACAAGATTTAGAAAATGTTTTAAGTGGTGTAAATGTGCCAACTTATTTAGATTTAGCAAATTCAATATTAAATAGAGTTTGTATCGAGAAGATGGATTTAAAAGGAGATTGTCAGAAAAAAAACATAAAGAGTGTTGCATTGTCATTATCTCTGATAATTAGCGAATTATTTAATAATAAAACTCATTCTAACGAGAAAGTTCGTTCCTCGAGTAAGACTTCTTTTAAGACTAACGAAACTTCTTTCAACTCCGATTCTGATAATTCCTTAATTGTTAGTTTGGTAAATAGATTAAATCTCTCCAAAATTTCAATAAATAATCTTTTAGATTCGTTTGTATTTGGGATAGAAAATAGTGCTAAAATTACATCATTACGGGGGCGATGGGAGATATTATCAAATGTGCCCCTAACTATATGTGATATAGGTCATAATGTGCATGGCTTGAATGTTTTAATTCCCCAAGTAGAAAGAGTTTATCGCGATAAGAAAAGAGAGGATAAAAATTGTAAGCTTATAATAATTTTTGGTGTAATGAGAGATAAAGATTTAAGCTCTGAACTCTCTATATTGCCAAAAGATGCCTATTATATTTGGTGCAATGCTACTTCACCGAGAGCTTTACCTGCCACAGAACTATCTAATATAATGATTGATAATGGTTTTAAAGGAGAATTGGCAGAACAGTTTGGGGAGAAAAGTAGTATTGAGATGGCTTTGGAGGTAGCAAAAAGAATCTCTAAACCTGAAGATTTTATATTTATTGGTGGGAGTTCTTATGTTGTTGCAGAGGTGTTAGAAAAGTTTTAAATGATTCATTATGAAAGATAATAGAGATTCTATAGATTTTGATAAAGAGCCTATTTCGCAATTGTTTATAAAACTATTTGTCCCATCTCTCTTAGGACTAATTTTTATATCACTGTTTAATATTGTAGATGGGGTATTTGTTGGTAGGGGAATTGGTAGTAATGCTTTAGCTGCCGTTAATATTGTTGCTCCATTATTTTTAATCTCTACAGGTGTTGCCCTTATGTTCGCAACTGGAGTCTCTATCGTGGCTTCAATTCATTTTTCAAAAAATAATATTAAAGCCGCTAATATAAATATAACTCAAGCATTTACAGTATCGTTTGTAATTATAACTATTATTACTCTTTTCGCAATTTCTTCTCCAGAGTTTTGTTGCCATTTGCTTGGTGGTTCTAAGGCGTTGGAGTCTTTTGTGGTGGATTATTTAATCTATATATCTCCAACTTTTATATTTACTGTGATACTTATTGTTGGACAGTTCGTTATGAGATTAGATGGCTCTCCTAAGTATGCTATGTACACAACAGTTGTACCATCTGTTTTAAATATATTTTTAGATTATTTGTTTATTTTTCCTTTGAACCTTGGGATAAAAGGTGCTGCTATAGCAACCTCTATATCAGAGTTTCTTGGTGTTGTATTGGTTGTATATTATTTTTTGCATAAGACAAATAAAGTATCTATATACAGATTAAAATTCTCTTATACGAGTATTTATCTGACATTTAGGAATGTAGGATATATGTTAAAACTTGGATTCTCTACATTTATCGGTGAGTTTGCTATATCAACTATGATGATAGTAGGGAATTATATGTTTATGAAATATCTTAAAGAAGACGGAATTGCAGCGTTTAGTGTTGCTTGTTACACTTTCCCCCTTGTATTTATGTTTGGAAATGCAATTGCTCAATCTTCCTTGCCAATAGTTAGTTATAATTATGGAAAAGGTAATATGCATAGAGTAAATCATACATTTAGATTATCTGTTATATACGCAATAATTTTTGGCACCCTTATAACTTTGTTAGGATTATTTGCCCGTAAATACCTGATAAATACTTTTTTAGAGAGTAATACTCATCCTTGGGTTATTGCTATTGATGGTTTTAAGTATTTCTCATTTAGTTTTATCCTTTTTACTATAAATTTAGTATTAATAGGATATTATCAAAGTATAGAGAAGGCTACTAAAACCATATCCTTTATGTTATTGAGAGGTGTGATCTTTTTAATTCCTTCATTTGTATTCCTTCCTCTTATATTTGGAATAGTAGGGTTGTGGCTTGCAGTTCCTGTGTCTGAGCTAATTACAACAGTTATAATTGTGATTTGTCTTTATCGCGATAAAAAAAATCAAAATATATTTGCGGATTGAGAAAAAAGTTATACATTTGCAATCCCAAACAATCGGGGTGTAGTACCCTTGATTCGGGAGCATAGCTCAGTTGGTTTAGAGCATCTGCCTTACAAGCAGAGGGTCATAGGTTCGACTCCTATTGCTCCCACAAAAGATTTTAATGAGGCTGACTAATATTTTTAGTCAGCCTCGTGTTATTTGGATTATTCAATGTTCTCCGTTGTCATATCACAATTAGGCTTTTGATTTATTTTGATTAACCTTGCTACGAACCTGCTTGTTCTTGATGAATATGGCTTTGTTCTCTTGCTCTTTTCGTTTCCCTTTCTTTTCCTTATAGCCGCTTAACTATTAGCGGTGTAGAGGTCAAAATTAGGACTTTGGGTAAATTGCTTGATATGCCAAAAGTGCATCCGCATAAATTCCGCAGAACGCTTGCGACGATGGCTATTGACAAAGGAATGCCCATTGAACAAGTGCAGCGATTGCTTGGTCACGTGCGTATTTTTTAGTACCTTTATGCTCAAATGGAGTGCAAATGGCTAACAAGGAAATAACCCCAAATGGCAAGATTATACAGACACCAACTGTTGAATGTCTGTATAAGGACGCTTGTCTTATCATAGATCAGGCTCAACAGACGGCTTATAGTGCAGTAAACGAAACATTGATTAAACGTAACTGGCTGCTTGGCTTGCGTATTCAGCATGAAGTACTAAAAGATCAGCGTGCTGAGTATGGCAAGCAGGTTATTAAGTTATTATCAGAAGGGTTAGTTAAACGATATGGCAGAGGCTTCTCTATGCGAAATCTCTACTATTTTATTGACTTCTACCATGACCATGGTGATTTCTTTCAGTTTGAGATTGAAAAACATAGGGTTAATGCAGATAAAAACAATTTGCAATCACTGACTGCAAAATCAGATTCTGTTCCATCATTGTTTGGTCAAACATCCGTTACAGATATTTTGCAATCACTTACTGCAAAATCTCCAATTCGCTTGTCATGGACTCATTATAACATTATTCAACAGGAACTCACAGAAGAAGGTCGGGCATGGTATGAGAATGAGGCTGCAAAAGAAATGTGGAGTACTCGCACCCTACAACGCAATGTGTCTTCACAGTACTACCATCGCTTGTTACAATCACAAGATAAAGCTATCGTACATGATGAGATGGTGCAGTTAACAAAGCCTTTGCAGGATAAACTGGAGTATCTGAAGAACCCTGTTGTAGCTGAATTCTTGGGCTTCAAAAACAATACCAGCTATTCTGAAAGTGATTTGGAACAGAGCATTATCGACCACCTGATTTCCTTCTTGATGGAATTAGGCAAGGGCTTTGCATTTGTCGATCGCCAGAAACACATCCACACAGAGAAGGAAGATTATTATGTCGATTTGGTGTTCTATAATTACCATCTTCGCTGCTTCGTTCTCATTGATTTGAAAACAACCAAACTACGGTATCAAGATGTTGGTCAGATGGATATGTATGTTAAGATGTACGATGACTTGGTACGCCCCG
>CAMNNS010000075.1 GCA_946545765.1 uncultured Bacteroidales bacterium
TTGGTGCAAGTGGAGCGGGTAAAACCACTTTATTACAAATTTTAGGTACAATTCGCCCTCCCGATAAAGGGAATGTTATAATAGATGGAACAGATGTGTTCTCTCTAAAAGAAAAAGAACTCGCATCATTTAGAAATTTAAAAATTGGTTTTGTTTTTCAGTTTCATCATCTTTTACCAGAATTTACTGCTTTGGAAAACATTATGATGCCTGCTTTAATAGGCAAAAATCAGGGTATTATAAACAAAACAGATGCTCAAATTAAATCCTCTGCACTATCTCTTTTAGAAGAGTTGGGTTTAAAAGGTAAAGATAATAGCAGACCTTCTGAACTTAGTGGAGGGGAGAGACAAAGAGTTGCTATAGCAAGGGCAATGATAAATTCTCCTAAAATTGTCTTTGCAGATGAGCCAAGTGGGAACTTAGATAGTAAGACAAAAGAAGAACTTCATAATCTATTTTTTAAAATGAGAGACTCTCATGACCAGACATTTATTATTGTTACTCACGATATGTCTCTTGCTCAAAGATGTAGCAGAAAATTAGAATTAGTTGATGGAACATTCATCTAATAATATCTTTAAATTCAAACAATTTTCTGTAAATCAGGAAGGTGCATCAATGAAGATTAACACAGACGGAGTGTTGATTGGGGCGTGGGCTGTAAAAATTTTAAAAGGTACTCTTCTAAAAAATAAAGAATATCAGATAAAAAGAGCCTTAGATATTGGATGTGGAACTGGAGTGATAGCTTTAATGCTCGCACAAAGTTTTGATTGTAAAATAGATGGAATAGATGTAGATTTAGATTCTCACAATTGTGCAAAGGAAAATTTTGCCGCCTCCCCATGGAGAGAAAGAATAAAATCTTATCATTTCTCTTTACAAAATTTTGTTAAAAGCACAAATAATAAATATAGTCTTATTGTCTCTAATCCACCCTTTTTCAACTCTTCATTAAAAAACCCCGATAAAAAGAAAAGCGTAGCAAGACACACAGAAACATTATCTTACAAAGAGCTAATCGTAAATTCTTTACAGCTTCTTTCGGATGACGGTTTTTTATTTTTGATTCTGCCAAGCGAAAGTATCGAGAGTCTTCTTGAAATCGCACATAAAAATTTTCTATACGAAAGAGCTATCTGCTATGTATCACACAGAAAAGGGGGAAAAAATAAAAGGGTAATGCTCTCTCTTGGAAAAGGTTTAGACACTCCACCAATTATCCAAAAATTAGCTATAGAAGAGAAAAAAAAGAATTCGGCTAACTTTTCTAAAAGTGCCGAATTCTGCGAACTGATAAAGAATTTTTACATTTAGCGTCTCTTCCCGTTCCTGTATTGTTTAACTAAATCTCTGAAAAATTTTTCCTCTACTATCCTTACCATAGCCGCTTTTTTGGTTGGTAAGACCTTTAAGTATTTTAAATAATGTTCTTTTGATAACTCTGTCTCTTTTAGAAGATTGTTATAGTATTTCTCTGTAATAATTTTAATTTCATCATCTTTCTTCCCCTCCTCTTTTATCGCTTTAGATAACTCTCTCATACTATTTATAGTTGTATTCCTTGCTTTCCACCTCTCTTTTTCACACAGATTATAAACAGGCCAGAATTTTTCTGCCTCCTCGCAACTTAAATTTAGCTCTTTAGTAAAGAATGCTATTTTCATACTCTCGATATTCTCTTTACTAAATTTAGTATCTTGTGATTCCTGCTTCTGAGCAAAAACAGAATTTGTACTTAAAACACTAAAGATTAAGCACACAAACACAACTAATGTTTTAAAACTTTTTTTCATTTTTAATTACTTAACTCTTCTGCTATTAAATGTGTAAATAGTGTTGGAACTTGTCTGATATACTCGTCAAAGTCTTCATCATTTTCATTTTCTATAACAATCTCCTTCTCTACAAAAGATAATTCTTCTTCAGAAACCATTATATCATTTACTGCGAAGAAATTATCTATACTATCTATATATTCATCGTGATGATTCTCTAATAACTCTATATTATCTGCTAAGTTTTTCTCCCCCTCAATATTGGTTGTAAGTTTAAGAACTCCAAATCCAATTCCAAAAATAAGTAAGAATGAGGCAGCTAAACCCATGTAAGCTTTTAAGCTACGGAAGATAATCACTTTTCTTTCTGGCTCTTTTACTTCCAGGCGCTCTCTTATTCTATCTTCTAAAGAAAGAAAGTAATCTTCTCCCACATGAAAAGGGAAATTTTTCTCTTTAATTTTCTCTAAAAAAGAATCTTTTTCTATGTCTAATCTATCTTTCAACATTTTGGTCTCTTTCATTTATTTGACTACAATTTCTTTAAAAAGTAAAATTATAATTAAAATTCTTTTTTTAATGCCGCTTCTATTTTTTTGTATGCTACAGAATAAGAGGCTTTTACCGCATCGGGATTACTTTCTGTAATTTCTGCTATATCCTTATATTCCATCTCCTGAAAATATCTCATAGAAAAAATCGCCCTCTGCTTATCGGGGAGCTTCATTATCTCTTTTTGTAGGGCTAATTGTATGGTATCTCCACTATAATCCCCACCGGTTGTAATCTTATTTACAAGTTTGGTTTCATAAGATGAAAAAGAAAATTTGTTGTTTATCCTTTCCCTTTTTAGAAATGTAAGAGCCTCATTTGTGGCTATTCTATATAACCATGTATATAATCCCGATTCAGATCTAAAATTAGACAAACTCTTCCAAGTCTTTATAAATGTGTTTTGTAATAAGTCGTCTGCATCTTCGTGAGAACCAACCATCTCCCTTAAATGCCAATAAAGGCGTTTACTATATTGGCGAACCAATAAATTAAAAGCTTGAGTTTGCTCTCCTTCCTTAAAAAGTCTTAATATTTGACTATCATCTATCATTCATCTGCTTTCAAGAAGTTCTATTTTCTTTTAAGAGCTCTTTTTGCTGCCTGTATTATATTATCCGAATCCAATCCATACTCTTTCATAAGTTCCGATGGAGTACCACTTTGACCAAATTTGTCTGCTATTGCCACATACTCTATAGGTGCTGGTCTATGAGCCGTTAAAAGAGATGCAATTGTTTCTCCTAATCCTCCTGCAATAAAATGTTCCTCCGCTGTAACTACACATTTTGTTTTCTCTACAGATTCTATGATTGCTTCATAATCTAAAGGTTTGATTGTAGCTATATCTATCACCTCTGCATTTATTCCCTCTTTTTCAAGCGATAAAGCCGCTTGTATTGCCTCCCAAACCAAATGACCTGTTGCAAATATAGAGACATCTTTACCATCTATCATCTTAATCGCTTTACCTATAATAAACTCTTGATTTTCTGGAGTAAAATTTGGAACAGATGGGCGGCCAAACCTCAAATAAACAGCACCATTATATCTTCCTGCAGCAATAGTTGCAGCCTTTGTTTGATTGTAATCACAAGGATTTATAACGACCATATTAGGTAACATTCTCATCAATCCAATATCTTCTAAAATCTGATGTGTTGCTCCATCTTCTCCAAGGGTAATGCCAGCATGAGAGGCAGCTATCTTAACATTTGTCTCAGAGTAAGCTACGCTCATTCTTACTTGGTCATAAACTCTACCTGTTGCAAAAGCAGCAAAGGTCCCAACAAAAGGGATTTTCCCATTTAAAGAAAGACCTGCAGCGGTTCCAATCATATTTGCCTCAGCTATACCACATTGGAAAAACCTATCGGGAAACTCTTTTGCAAAAGCATCCATCTTGACAGAGCCCATAAGGTCTGCTGTAAGTGCCACTGCATTAGAGTTCTCTCTTCCAAACTCTAATAGTCCAGCCCCAAACCCTGAGCGTGTATCTTTATTTCCTGTATTTATAAACTCTTTCATACTCTTCTAATATTTTATGTTAATAATCACCCAAGGTTTCTTTTAATTGCTCAAGGGCTTTTTCCATCTCCTCTTTTTTAGGAGCTTTTCCGTGCCAAGCACATGTACCTTCCATAAAATCAACTCCTTTTCCCATAACTGTTTTAAGCATAATCATTACAGGTTTCTCCTCTTTTTCTTCCAATTCTTTTGCCAATTTTATTGCTTGTAATATCTCAGCGATATTATTTCCATCTTTTACAATAATAACATTCCACCCAAAAGATTTCCACTTTTGTTCTAAATTGTCAGGACCTATGACCTCCTCTGTGGTGCCATCTATCTGTTGTCCATTCCAATCTGTAAAAGCAATGATATTATTCACTTTATGATGAGAGGCAAATTCTGCTGCCTCCCATATTTGTCCCTCTTGACTTTCGCCATCACCAACAAGAACATAAACATATTTACCTTTCTCTCCTTCTAATTTTTTCCCTACTGCAGCACCAATAGCAACAGACAACCCTTGTCCTAAAGAACCACTCGCAGCATAAATGCCTGGTAATCCTGTATCTGTAGCTGGATGCCCTTGTAATCTTGAGTGAATTTTTCTGAATGTTGCAAGTTCATTTATAGGAAAATATCCCGCTCTTGCTAAAGCACTATAAAGCAAAGGGGATTCATGTCCTGCACTTAAAAAGAACATATCTTCTCCCTTACCTGTTCTACTCCAGCTCTTTACATTATATTTCATCTCTTCAAAATACAATGCTGTTACCACATCTGTTGAACTTAAACTTCCTCCAGGATGACCGCTATTGGCTCCTGTTACCATACGAATAATATCTCTCCTTATTTGAGAAGCTATTTCGTTAAGTTTTTGAATATCTGCCATGTCTATTATAGCTAAATTATCTTTGTTTATTATTGTTTGTATTATAGTTTTAGTACCGCCATAAATGCACTCTGGGGAACTTGAACTTGCCCAACCTGTCTCATTCTTTTCTTCCCTTTCTTTTGTTTTTCAAGAAGTTTTCTTTTACGAGAAATATCACCTCCATAACATTTTGCGGTAACATCTTTCCTCACTTGACGAACTGTTTCTCTTGCAATAATTTTTGCCCCAATTGCTGCCTGAATTGCAATATCAAATTGCTGACGAGGAATTAACTCTTTGAGTTTTTCGCACATACGGCGTCCAAAATCATAAGAGTGATCTCTGTGAATCAAAGAAGAGAGAGCATCTACTTGTTCTCCGTTCAAAAGGATGTCCAATTTTACAAGATCTGCATCTCTGTAATCTGTTATGTGATAGTCAAATGAGGCATATCCCTTAGAGATAGATTTTAACTTGTCATAAAAATCAAAAACAATCTCTGATAAAGGTAAATCAAAATTTAATTCAACTCTATCTGTGGTGATATAGTGCTGACTAATAAGTATTCCCCTCTTATCTAAGCACAATTTCATTATTGGACCAAAGAAGTCTGCTTTAGAGATAACTTGCGCTCTTATATATGGTTCCTCTATATGATCTACTAATGTGGTTTCTGGTAATCCCGATGGATTATGAACATCTAAAACTTCACCATCTGTTGTATAAACTTTATAAGAGACATTTGGCACTGTTGTTATACAATCCATATTAAACTCCCGATAAAGTCTCTCTTGTACAATTTCTAAATGAAGCAAACCAAGAAAGCCACACCTAAATCCGAATCCAAGAGCAAGAGAACTCTCTGGTTCAAAGACTAAAGAGGCATCATTTAATTGCAGTTTTTCCAAAGAGACTTTTAACTGATCATATTCGTCTGTCTCTACAGGATAAACTCCGGCAAATACCATAGGTTTAACCTCTTCAAATCCGGCAATAGCCTCAGAACAAGGTCTGTTAACAGATGTAATAGTGTCACCCACCTTTACCTCTACGGCACTTTTAATCCCACTGATAATATATCCTACATTCCCACATCCAATAAAATCCTTGGGTTGTAATTTCATTCCCATAACACCAACCTCATCAGCCACATACTCCATCCCGGTATTATAAAATTTTACTCTGTCCCCTTTGTGAATAACCCCAGATTCTACCTTATAATATGCGATAATTCCCCTAAAAGGATTAAAGACCGAATCAAAAATTAGGGCTTGAAGTGGCGCATCTTGATCCCCTTGTGGAGCAGGTATTCTATCAACAATAGCATCTAAAATTTCTGGCACCCCTTTACCTGTTTTAGCACTACACATCAATACCTCATCGGGAGAGCAACCAATCATTTCACAGACCTGATCTCTAACAACTTCTGGCTCTGCCGCATCCATATCTATTTTATTCAGTATTGGGATAATGGTTAAATCATGCTCTAATGCCAAATAAAGATTTGAAATGGTTTGTGCTTGAATTCCTTGAGTAGCATCTACTACAAGAAGAGCCCCCTCAGAAGAGGCAATAGATCGTGAAACTTCATAAGAAAAATCTACGTGCCCAGGGGTGTCCAAAAGATTTAAAATATACTCCTCTCCCCCTTTTTTATATTTCATTTGCACCGCATGGCTTTTTATGGTAATACCCTTCTCTTTCTCTAAATCCATAGAATCAAGAACTTGAGATTCCATTTCTCGAGCCGTTACTGTCCCTGTACCCTCCAACATCCTGTCTGCCAGCGTACTTTTTCCGTGGTCTATATGTGCAATAATACAAAAGTTTCTAATATTCTTCATACGGATGCAAAGATAAAGAATAAACTCATTTTATAGATACTAATACTATAAAAATACCAAATCAAATAGTGCAATATTTGTCTATCTTAAAAAATGTCCGAATTAACGCCCCAGATGAAAAGTGATTGGATGTTGTTTAACAAGAGCTGTTATTTTATCTTTTTGCAATAGTTAGGATAAGGATAGTAACTTGTTTGCAAAGTTTTCATAATTCGTCTCCTCGTTCCAATTCTCACTCCAAACCCTAAAACAATTCTTTTTTATCTCCTCTTTTTTCTCCCGATTCAGAAAAAGATACTCTAATATTTTCTCCTTTATCTTCTCTAATGTTGGGTTTTAGCTTACCAAATAACCCACCTTGT
>CAMNNS010000076.1 GCA_946545765.1 uncultured Bacteroidales bacterium
GATTCGAACCCGCGACCCTCAGCTTGGGAAGCTGATGCTCTACCAACTGAGCTATTTCCGCATATAAAGCCTCTTGATGAATGCTTTTATAAATGCTTTGCAAAAGTAGTAATTTTTTCCAATTTATCTACAGATAGTAAAAATCTTTTCAAATCTATATACTATATTTGTTCCGATTTTAATTGAAAGATACCTCTGTATTTTGCATTAAGGGAAAGGAAACTTATGAATTTAAAATGGTTTATCGCAAATAGATTAGGTAAAAAAGAATGGTCAGCTTCTAAGAGACTTAGTGGGGCGGGGAATTTAATCGCGATACTCTCTGTGGCTATTAGTGTAATCGTAATTATTATTGCTATATCGGTATCAATTGGTTTTAAAACAGAGGTTAAAGAGAAAGCTATTGGTTTTGGTTCGGATTTAACTATAACCCCTGCTTCACTTATTGGTGATGTGGAAATAGATTCTCAGAATTACTCACTTAAAGACTTAGACTTAGAGAGTTTAAAAGCTATCCCTTTTGTTGAGTCTGTAGCCTCTGTCTCTTATCGCCCGGGTATGATAAAAACAGATGACCAAATACATGGTGTGATTTTAAAAGGGGTTGATTCTTCATATAACTGGAATTTCTTTAAAGAGTCTTTAGTAGCAGGTAGCTTACCTCACTTTGATAAAGATTCAAATTATCTTTTAATATCGGAGTTTATCTCTAATAAATTAAACCTCTATGTTGGTGAGAGTACATTGCTCTATTTTATATATAATAATACTCTAAAAATCAGGAAATTTATAATTAGTGGAATCTACTCTGCTAAATTTGAAAAGTATGACCAAATTTATGTGCTTTCAGATAAGAGTATTGTAAATGACTTAAATTCATGGCCAAACCACTATTCTAATAGTTATGAAATATTATATAAAGACCATTCAGAAGATTTAGAAGAGTATAGGAAAGGTTACATATCTAACATTTTATATGATAAATTACTTTATGACTATAAAAATATTACGGTACTTTCTCTTAAAGATAGATTGCCTACATTATTTGATTGGTTAGCCCTTTTAGATATAAATGTTTTAATACTTTTAGTTTTTATGATTTTAGTTGCAGGTTTTAATATGGTATCTGCACTTTTAATTATTCTTTTTGAAAATACCTCCACTATAGCTCTCTTTAAATCTTTAGGTATGAGAGACAAAGAGATTAAAGGAGTTTTTTTAGCAAAAAGTATTAAAATTATCCTATACGGCTTATTGTTAGGAGATTTGGTGGCACTCTCGTTCTCTTTGATACAGAATAAATGGCATATAATAAAATTAGATCCCGAGAGTTATTTTATAAAATATGTACCTGTTGATTTATCGCCTCAAGGTATTATTTTCACCAATTTAATTTGTATAGTATCTATCGTGATAATACTTTTAATACCTCTCCACTTTATAAGTAAGATAGCTACAGCTAAAGGGTTAAACACTAAATAGTAATTCTACTGCACTACACTTTTTTTGTATAATTCCCACTGCCGAATTATATTTTTTACATGTGTAATTGATTCCTTTCCTTTAAAAGGAGGTATGGTTACTTCACCATTTGTATAGCCATCATTCATTATAGGTATTACAGAGACTAAATCTTCCCAACTTAAATGATTTTTCCCTTCAAATTTTGCCACCTTCATGCAATGTTGGATCTTACCTTCTCCGCAGTTATAAGCTGCTAATGTTAAGAGTATTACATTAATTGAATCTGCTCCCATTTTTTTATAAACATTCTGCAATCTTCCTAACTCTCTTGTTCCGGCTTTAATATTTTGTTCGGGATCGTAAATATCTTCTATTCCGTATCTATTTGCAGTACTCTCCATAACTTGCATCAAACCTATTGCTCCCATACGTGAGATAACCCCTTGATTAAATTTGGATTCTTGATACATTAAAGCACTAAATAACCTCCAATCCCAGCCAATAGTTTTGCTATACTTTTTAACTAAACTATCGTATCGCGATATAGAGTATCTTGTCCTTGGAAAGGATAGTCTCATTCTACTTTCGTTTCTCACAAGCCACGCAAGTTGCTTTTTATACTCATGAGTTTGCTTACTATATGTAATCCAGTAGTTTATGCTCTCCAATACTTTGTCATTACCTAACTTTACAGCACATATATATTCTTTCTCTATCGCGATAGATTTATCTACATAATCTGAATATGGTGCAGGAATAGAATCATTAGATGATATGACAATTACATCTATTTCATCTTCAATTAGTTTATCCCAAATAAGTAGGTTATTTTTTTCTACCCCTATATCTACAACACATCTATGCTCTTCTGAAAAATTTCTTATTAGATTGGTCGCAAACTTTAGAGCGGGAGTAGCGGTGTTAATTCTATTGTCTAAGACAATTGTACAATTAAGTGTATCACCTGTAATTAGTTTGTGCTTATTGCCAATAGTATTGTCTGCACCGCCAATGCCTATAATATCTATCGAGATAAAAAACAAAACAATCGCTATAGTTATAACCGTTATAGTTAATACTTTAGAAAATTTTGTTGTTAATAATCTCATATTATTCTAATCTGCTATTTAATATAGAATGGCCACCATATACCTATTTTAAATGCCCTCTGAGGTCTTATATAGCCATAGGCAGAGAAGTAACCTCTATTAGGTATTCCTTGAAGAACATTTTCAACTTTTAAAAATATACAAGCCCTTTTCCATTGTAAATTTATAAATGCATCAAAGTATGGGTTATTTCCAATTTTTTCTCTCTCTTGGTTAATGAACATTCCGAGTGCAGGAGAGTATGCTTGTGCATAAAATTTTGTATTATAAGTCATATTTGCCCCTATCTGGACATTTAATACATTTTTAACAGCATAGAATTGTAAATAATATCTAAGATTTAGTGCAACCTTTGGTAGGGGTAGTATATTCTCCTTAGACGATATTTGGAATAGTAATTTATTATCTAAATGTAATGGCCCAACTCTAAGATTTTTTGAGATATATCCGCTTAAAACACTCATCGTCTGATTATTCTGTAGGACATTACCTAAAGAGTCTATATAGAGATTATTTTTGAGTAAGGCATATCCAAAAGAACCCTCAAACCCCCATCTTGGAATATCTAAATAGGCTTCTATTTTGGTTGTGGATATTTTATCAAAATTATTATTCCAGATATAGTGGTTAGATGTATAATTCTCGTAATAATATGATGGATTTCTTAAAGAAGAATGGAATGTAGTTGTTAAATGTATTCCATCTTTTATTGCCCATGATGAGAATTTTAAAGATGCATCTAAACTTAAACTACCTTTGTAATATCCTGCAAAATCGATTTTTGTAATAGCATTCCATGCAAAATATCTCTTTAAAACACCACTTGCCCCAAAATAGGTAAATAGATTATTCTCTTTGTGGTTTTTATCCCCCGTAATAAAAAAGTTTGGATTAAAATAGTAGTAATTAAGTAGTTGATGCCCTATTCCTCCATCTAATTTAGAGACTATAGATTTGTCTCCCCATGGCTGAATTTTTATAAAAGCTCTATTTTCCAACTTCATAACCCTTGCAGAATCAGAAGTGCTTGTAGGGTTTATATAAAATTGGTTGTTATATAGAGATCTGCCAATATTATCAGCCAATGATATATTATCTTCATATTTTCTTGAATATGTTGTCAGTTCACCATAATGGCCAAAAAATGTAACAGTCCCTTTTCCTGCGCTATGTTCTTTATCTATTTTGTTTCCTAACGAATCTCTCTCTGCCTTCCAGATAATTGGAACACCGTAAGAATGAGATATAAATAGAGTATTTCTTTTTATAACTTGTTGGGCATTACCAAGATAAACATTTATAGTTTTTGCATCTACAGTTGTATCTCTTATCATAGACAAATCTACTATCCCACCATTGTCATTTCTTTTTAATCGGGAGAAAATATATCCACCTTGTGCAACATAATTATTTCCAATATAGTTGCCAGTAAAAGCTAAGGTTCTAAAGTCTGTTTTTTCATTTTTTAGTATTCCATTTCCCCCATTTCTCTTGTATAACAAACTAAAATTAAATGATGGTGTAAAATTTTGAGTATGAAGTATGTGTATATTGTCAGAGCCTTTTTGTTTGGTAGCAAATAAGGTACCCCAATATGCAAGTTCTGTATGTGGTGTTTTGGTATTATACATAGGGATATTGTAGGGCATATATGTGTATGTCATATATGGTGAGAAGAATGGGAACTCTTCTTCATGCTCTCTTTTAAAATAGTTGTATGTAACAGCAGCACTACCAGAAACCCCAAGATATGTGGCATTTACATCTTCTCTTTGAAACTTTAGGTCGTAAAAATGGTAGTTAAAAGTTGTATCTATTTTAAGTAATTCCTGAGAATTTACATAAGTGTTATTCTTCCAGCTAAATATCCTTTGAAATTTTACACTATCTGTAAATAGATAAGTATTAAGCACTCTTGGAGTATTAGAAATTACACTATCTCTGTAGGCCTTAATGCTATCCCTTCTCATCTTTTTGAGCTCTTTTTTAGTATAAACTTTAATTGCTGCAATAGAGTCGGCCTTGTATGTGGAGTCTATAGAGAATAGTATTTGTTCACTTAGCCCCATTTTTCTTAATGAATCTAAACTCAAATTTAGATTTATAAGAGAATCTATCATCTTTTTATATGGGGAGTCTAAGGTGTCTATTGTATCGTTTACTCTTCCCCTTGTGTAATTCATACTATTATAAGGTTTTACACTGCTCCAACTTTGGAGAGATAACACCAATAGAACAATAATTATTATCCACAACCCCTTTTTCATATTTTTAATTTTAGTCTTCTTTAAAATTATGTCTCTTTAAATCAGAAATCTCTTTAATAAGATTGTTAACTAATCCCATTTTTAAATCATAAAGTTCATCAGATATATCAACTTTATATACATGTGGATTTATTAAACGCCTTTCTGTAATATTAAAACTATTTAGATTAGTAAGATAATACTCTCTCTTTTTATCTATATCCACATCTTCATAGCATATCTTTCCATCCTTTATAGTTTGTTGTTGAAGTGTTTTATACTCATAACTCCCTTTAGGAAAACATTTTCTTTGTGTTTCGTCAAACTCATTTTGAATGTGAAGTTCCTCTTTTGCCTCAATTTTTCTTGAGGTAGCATCTCCCCTTAAACAAGTAATGTCTGCTTTGAAAACACCTTTTTGAATAATTCTATATGTAATTTGAAAACCAGGATTTATCAACTTAATTTTATCTTCTGAACGTTTTAGGACTGGTTGTTCATCAACTTGTACAAGTTTATAAACATTTCCAAAACAAGGATTATGTTTACTTGTCGCGATAGCATCTCCAACCCCATAAGAATCTATACAAGCCCCTTGTTGTTCTAATTCTGCAATTAAGTATTCATCTAAAGCATTAGTAGCAAATATTTTACAATTTTTTAGTCCGTTTTTATCTAAAATGTCTCTACATTTTCTACTCAAATACGCAAGGTCTCCACTATCTAATCTAATGCCATAACCTTTTGGATATGAATCATCTATCCCGTTGTCTTTATAAGCTTTAATTGCATTTCTAAGACCACAATTTATAGTGTCGTATGTATCAATGAGTAAAATAAGAGATTCTCCTTTATGACTTTTAATGTAGGAATCAAAAGCTTCATACTCCCCTTTAATTGTGCAGCCAAAAGATGTAACATAACTATGTGCCATAGTTCCCGATGCAGGAGTCCCAAATAGTTCGGAAGTGAGTATATTTGAAGAGTTTGCACACCCACCTATATATGCTGCTTTTGCACCGTATGTAGCCGCCCATGGCCCATGAGCTCTTCTACTTCCAAACTCACTTATAGTTTTCTTTGTACTTCTTGTTACTCTACTTGCTTTGGTAGCAATTGCCATTTGATGGTTCATGATACAAAGCAAAGGTGTTTCAAGTACTTGTGCTTCAATTATCGGTGCTTCTATGGTGATAATCGGCTCTCTTGGAAAAGCTATTTCCCCCTCCCTCATTGAGTAAACATTACCTGTAAACTTCATTTTTGAGACATACTCTCTAAACTCTTTATATTCATCTCCGGGGAGAAAGTTCTCAAAGAACTCGGGAGATTTACCACCGAGACTTTCTATCATTTGCATCGCCTCTTTTATTCCACTAACAACAGCCCAATTATTATTGTCGGGGGCTTTTCTAAAGAAAAGATTAAAGACAGCTTTTTTATTCTGCATACCGCAATCTAAAAAAGACTTTCCCATAGTATATTGGTACTTATCTGAGCAGTATGATATATCTTTCATTATACTCTCTTTGTAGTAATTTTCTTTTAACTGTTCGGGTTTATTCTTACTTAACCCATTTTTGTTAATTGTCATATTATGTTAAGCTAATTATAGATTATAGCATTATTCTCCAAATATACAAAAAGTTCCTGTAAGGCAATTTTTATGCCGTTGCCTTCTACAATAGCTCCCTTTTTATTATATTTGTAAGGTATTTAATTATTTATGTTCTACTCTCTGTAAGACAGAGTTTTTTGGTTTGTTTTAATATGAGACAATTAAAAGATTTATTTAAAAAATATACTGGAAAAGATTGTATCAGTTGCGAAGAGATTCCATCCTCTGGGAGCAATAGAAGATATTTTAGGTTAAAGGCAAAAGGTGTTTCTATTATTGGAGCTAAAGGGACTTCCAAAGAGGAAAATATGGCTTTTATTGAGTTGGCAAAACACTTTAAAAGTATTGGGTTAAATGTTCCTCAATTATATTCCTTTAGTAAGGATAAGATGTACTATATACAAGAAGATTTAGGGGACAATACACTATTTGAGGTTCTAAAAAGTGGTAGAGAGAAAGGAAGTTACAATCTTGATG
>CAMNNS010000077.1 GCA_946545765.1 uncultured Bacteroidales bacterium
TTAGTAGATGGATTAACAAAAATTAAATCTGCTATAGGTAATAATGTGGAGGGAGATTTCAAACAAAATGAAGAGTCTATCCAAGCAGAAAATTTTAAAAGAATTTTGCTTACACTAAATGATGATGTAAGAGTTATACTAATAAAGCTCGCCGATAGATTACATAATCTCAGAACTATCGAGTATATGCCCGAAAGGAAGCAAGATAAAGTGCTTAGTGAAACTATGTATATCTTTATCCCTCTTGCTCACCGATTGGGGTTGTATAGTATAAAATCAGAAATGGAGAGCATTTGGTTAAAATATAGAGAGCCAGATGCTTGGGAGGAGATAAATAATAGAATTAAAGATTATACAGAGCGGAAAGGAGTTGTAATAGACCAATTTATAGAGCCTTTAACCAATATCCTAAAAAAAGCAAAATACGATTTCACTATTACCAAGAGGATTAAAACCCCCTACTCTATCTGGAATAAAATGCAGAAAAAAGGTATCCCTTTTGAAGAGATATATGATCTATTTGCAGTAAGAATTGTTTTTAATCCTAAAAAAGGTATCTCTGAAAGACAACAGTGTTGGGATATTTATACCCTTATATCAGAAGATTATATTTCTAATACAGAAAGAATTAGAGATTGGATAAGTACACCAAAATCAAATGGTTATGAAGCGCTCCACTGTACTTTAATGAGCCCTACAGGTGGGTGGGTAGAAATACAAATTAGAAGCAAGAGAATGGACGCTATTGCAGAGAGAGGTATTGCAGCACATTGGAGTTATAAAAACGAAAATGTTGGGAGTGGAAAAGAGAGTGATATTGAGAATTGGCTCAATATGGTAAGAGAGGTGTTAGAAAATCCCGATGCGAACGCCCTTGAGTTTTTAGATAGTTTTCATTCAGGAATTTTAACAAAGGAAATATTTGTATTTACCCCTAATGGAGAGTCAAAAAAATTACCAAAAGGGGCTACAGCTCTGGATTTTGCATACTTTATACATAGCCGTATAGGGAATCAAGCAATTGCAGCTAAAGTTAATCTCAAACTTGTTCCCCTATCATATAAGTTGCAAAATGGAGATCAAATAGAAATAATTACGGCTACCTCTCAAAAGCCACAAAGAGAATGGTTATCATTTATTACAACACAAAAAGCGAGAAATAATATTTATGACGCTTTAAAATCTGAGAATAAAGACTCCATAAAAAATGGTCAAGAGATACTTGAAAATGAACTTGCTAAATACGGCATTAAACTTCAACTGAGAGTATTAAAAAAACTCATGGAAGAGTTTAATGTGAGTAATAAAGATGAACTTTACAGTAAAATCTCATCAGGAATTATAGATTTAAATGGGTTAGAGGGGATTTTAAAAAGAAATAAAGAGAGCAAATGGGTAAAATATTGGAAATTACAATTTTTTACCAATGACAATAAAGAGGATAAAGATTCATCTGTGAACCAAAGAATAGATAAACACAAAGATTATCTATTAAAAGAAAACCCTATTGATCAAACACTTTCTTATGAGGTTGCCGCTTGTTGCAAACCAATACCCGGCGATTCAATTATAGGTTTTATAAATGATAAAAACCAAGTTACAATACATAAAAAAATTTGTCCGATAGCGGTTGAATTGGCAACAAAACAAGGGAGTAAAATTATAAATGCTAAATGGACAAAACACACAATACTCTCTTTTTTAGCAAGATTAGATATTAGAGGTATAGACCGTATGGGAATTGTAAATGACCTTACTCACTATATTACACAAGCTTTATCTGTAAATATTAGAAAAATTTTCTTTCAAACTCACGATGGAATATTTGATGGTTATGTAGATTTGTATGTTCATGACACTCATGATTTAGAGGAGATGATAAAACAGATATTAGAAATTAAAGGGATAGAGCGAGTACAAAGAGTAGATTTAAAAGACGAAAAAAAATAAAAAATGAAGATACACAACAAGAACAATATTAAAGCGTTATTATTTATAACAATAATCGGCGTATATATATTTAATTCTCAGTCATGTGCAAGCACTAAGGCTGGTCCTACAGGTGGGGCTAAAGATACTATCCCCCCTATTATTCTGAATACTATACCTGAATTTAATGCTACAAACTTTCCGATCAATAAAGGGAACCTTATACTTACTTTTGACGAATATGTTCAATTGAAAGAACAATATACCGAAATTATCGTATCTCCACCATCAAAACAAAAACCACAAACCAGAATAAAGAAAAAAAGTATTGTCGTTTCATTTAAAGATACTTTAAAAAACGACCAAACATACACTATCTATTTTGGTAACTCTATTTCTGATGTTAACGAATCTAATCCTTTTAACAATTATACATTTACATTCTCTACAGGAGAAAAAATAGATTCGCTTTTGTTTAGCGGTACTGTTATGGATTATTCAACTCTTCTCCCCATAAAAGGGGCAACTATTATGTTGTATGAAAATCCTAAAGATTCATCTGTAATCAAAGAACTTCCTATTGCTGTAGCTAAGAGTGATGAATGGGGATATTATTGTGTTAGAGGGTTAAAAAAATCTTCATACACTGTATATGCCATTGAGGATAAAAACTATAATTTTTTATATGACAGAGGGAGTGAGTTGGTGGGTTTTTACGACACAACCTATACTCCTCAAATTGCATATAATCCCGAACTAATACAGGTACAAAGGCTTGAGATGGAAGATACTATAAAGTGTTTATCAAGACCAAGTGAGATAGATATATATATGTTTAAAGAGATCTCTAATCATCAGTATTTGAAAAGTTATGGTAGAATATCGGAGAGAGAGTGTTATTTAACTTTTAATGCTAAAGAGCCTCAAATAGATACTTTTTTAATCAAGGGAATTTTTAACGATAAAATTATAAAACAATTTAATGATGAGGGCGATTCATTAACATTTTGGATAAATGACCAGAAAAAAATAGCCGATACACTCTTTCTAAAATTATCTTATTTAAAAACCGATTCCACAGGAACGCTTATACCATCAACAGAAAATTTAAAACTACCTATCCCTTTTGACAAAAGTAAGATAAAGAAAAAGCAAACTAACCTTCCAACAAGAAGTTACGCTGAGAGCCTCGGAGGAGTAGATCCTTTAAATCCGGGGAGGAATAGAAATAGAAATCGCGATATGAATCAGACCGAAGAGGCTAAAACAGGAGAAAATAAAGAGGAAATTGTTAGAGAAGACCTACTAAAAATGCAAATAATAGCAAATGGGGAAAGTGTTGAGAATAAAGGTATTGAATTGAAGTTTCCCACACCACTTATTAAAATATTAAGAGATTCAATCAAATTTACAACTTCTACACCAAGAAAAGTTAAATCTAATGTTGAGTTCGTTTTAGAGAAAGACTCAACAGATCATTTAAAATATGTTATATGGTCTAAAGAAGAGTATAAAGTTGGGAACGAATATGAATTATATATTCCAACTGCTACTTTTACAGATATAAACAACTTTACAAACGATTCTATTATTAAGAATTTTTCTCTCCCGATAAATGATAAATTGAGCTCTATAACATTAGATATAAAAAATAATAATGGTAATAAATATATTGTAGAACTTGTCAATGAGAAAAGAGATAATGTTTTTCTAAAATATATTATAGAGGAGGATAAAATCTTGTTATTCCCTTATTTACAGGCAGGAAATTATTCGTTCAGAATTACAGAAGATAAAAACAAAAACGGGAAATTAGATATTGGGTCTGTATTAGACAGGAAGCAACCAGAAAAAGCAAGACTTCTTAAACTATCTGATGATAAAGTAATTATAATGTTAAAAGAACAGATGGATTTAACTCAAGAAGTAGATATAGAGAGCTTATTTAAATAGATAAAAGTATACAATAATGAAGCAAATTAAGAAGATACTATTACTAATATGTTTAGTTTGCAGTTGGCATATATTGAGTGCTCAAATAGTTGATACTACCGATATTATGAAAGAGTTTGACGAGTTCTCTTTTAGAAATGCCCGACCTGTTAAACCGATACAAGATAGTACAAAGATAAGGGAGCATCTGATTGGACTAAAATGGGGATATGGTATAAATACATTCACTTTGAGTCAAGATTTTAACAAAAAAGCAATGTTGAGTGGAAAGAACTATGGTATCTACTATACATATTACCACAGTTTATGGAATAGTATTCCACTTTTTGGTATAGAGACAGGTGTTCAATTTAATGAGATAGGATATACTGCTATTAGATATTTAGATCCACCCAATACACCTAATAGAAGATTTGAGGAAGGTAAAGATATTTTTCAAACAATTACTATCCCATTTATATCACAATTCAGAATAGATTTTTGGAAAATGAGATTACTTCTTAATATAGGCGGATTTGCCTCATACAAACTATCTCACTCGTTTTCTGGATTAGTAAGTGACGATATAACAAAGACATATAAAGATTTCGGGTATGGAATTTCTGGGGGAGGAGGTTTGGCATTTATATTCAGACCTTTTGAAATACATATAGAGGCAAACTACAGATATAACCTTAGTAATTTATATGATAAAACATCTATATATGAAAATATTTGGGTATCTACCCACACAACACAACTTTTAATTTCTGCAGGAATGTTTATAAGAATTGGAGGTAGTAGATATAAAAATTCTAAAAAGTAATTAGCTATAAATAAGAGCTAATTAATGTGGATGAAATTGTAGATAGATGAGTATGAATAAAGGGAGAAAAATAGAGTTTAAAATTGGTAATATTGCAATTGGTGGAGATAACCCAATTATAGTGCAAACAATGTGTAACACAAACACATTAGATATTGATTCATCAATCAATCAATGTATTGCAATGATAAACAGTGGGGCAAAAATGATCCGCCTAACAACACAAGGGGTTAAAGAAGTAGCAGCTCTTAAAGTGATAAAAGACTCACTTAGAAGTAGAGGTTTTTATACCCCTATTGTGGCAGATGTACACTTTAATTCAGAAGTGGCTATAGCGGCAGCCAAAGTAGTAGAGAAAGTTAGAATTAACCCCGGAAATTTTTCTGTAGTACATAAAGAGGCAGAGAAAGAGTTTAAAAAGCTCATCGATGTGTGTAAAGAATATGGGACTGCACTTAGAATTGGATTGAATCACGGCTCATTAGGGGAAGAGATTGTTAATAAATACGGCAATACACCTAATGCGATGATGCAGGCTGTGAATCAATGGATTAAAATGTGCAAAAAAGAGAATTTCTCTAAGATAGTATTGTCATTAAAAGCAAGTAACACTATTGTTATGAGCCAAGCATATCATCTTATCTATCAACAAATGATAAACGATGGAGTTGTATATCCAATACATTTAGGTGTAACAGAAGCGGGCAATGAAGATACAGGAAGGATTAAATCAGCTATCGGGATAGGTTCATTATTAAGAAAAGGGATAGGAGACACTATTAGAGTTTCACTTACGGAAAATCCTGTAAATGAAATTATTGCAGGTTGTAGTATTGTTAATTTCTTTAAAAATGATTACAAAAATTTAATAGAAATCGTAGAGAAACAAGTTCAACAAAGCGAGGTTCCTAATATCAATTATAACCAAATTATGAAAGGTATAAATCTTACAAATAATGAAGATTTATGGCGAGAATTTATAATAAGAGCTTCATCACTATTTGGCCCGATGTTATTGGAAAAAGAGATTGATAATTATAATATTAGCCAAACCCCTTTTACAGAAGAAAAGATAACTACTCTTAAAGAGAATATTCTACAAGCAGCACGAAGAAGATTTTATCATCCCGAATATATAGCTTGCCCCGGCTGTGGAAGAACACAATATAATTTAGAAGAGACCTTAAAAAAGGTTAAAGAAAAGACATCACACTTAAAGGGGGTTAAGATTGCTGTAATGGGTTGTATAGTAAATGGTCCCGGAGAGATGGCAGATGCAGATTATGGATATGTTGGTCAAGGTGGAGGAAAAGTATCAATATACAAAGGGAAAGAGCCCATCTACAAATCTATCAATGAAGATGATGCAATAAACCTTTTACTACAAATTATAGAATCAGATAGAAATTAGAAATAAATCCAACTTCATAATCTAACTACATACACCATAAATAACTAAAACAGAATCTTATGTATGAATGGAGTATGATGACAATAAGGGATAAAGGCTAATGATGGAATCTTCTCTGTTATAATAATATGACCTCTCTTTCCAACAGTAATAGAACCACAAATATCACTCACTCCCATTGCATAAGCTGTATTTATTGTACAGGCATTAAATGCTTGATTAGGAGTAAGTTTCATTTTTATACATCCCAAAGACATTACAAATCTCATATCACCACTCGGAGAAGAGCCCGGGTTATAATCAGATGCAAGAGCAATTGGTAATCCTTCATTTATATAATCTTTTGCCCTACCATAAGGAATACCTAAAAAGAAAGATGCACCAGGGAGCATGGTTGGCATAGTTTGAGAATTTCTTAGTACCTCTATTTCTGCATCGGTAGTCCTTTCTAAATGATCTACAGAGAGGGCATTATGCTTAACCCCAACTTGTACTCCACCAGAAACTGCCAATTCATTCGCATGAATTTTAGGTATAATACCATAAGAAGCACCAACTTCTAAGATTCTATCAGTTTGATCTACTGTAAAAAAACCTTCATCACAAAATACATCAATATAATCTGCAAGATTTTCCTTAGCTACCGCTGGAATCATATCTTTGCAAATATGCTCTACATAATCATTCTGACGCCCTCTAAAAGCTCTACCTACAGCGTGTGCTCCCAAAAAGGTAGATTTAACAACTATCGGGAGAGACTCTTTTAATCTCTTAATAACTCTTAACATTTTTAAC
>CAMNNS010000078.1 GCA_946545765.1 uncultured Bacteroidales bacterium
TAAAACAGAATGGGTTACCCTTAAAGAGAAAATGATACCTTCTGGAGATGTTAAAAAGATTACATTTACAGCCAATACTCATAAAGGTGTTGTAGAACTTAAAGATGAGAGTTTAGAGAAGTATAAAAACTATTTTGGTGGCAGGGTGCCAAAATATCCTCCACATTTCTTTTTTATAGTTTCTGATGCTTTTAAACCTGAGCAAGACATTCTTAGTCTAAGGGATTCGCTACCAGAAGATAAAAGATTTATGCTCTCTATAGAAGAGAGTAAAAATATGTGGGATTCTATAGGTTGGATTCTTATTATTCTCGCTCCAGTTTTAATTTGGATATTTATATTTAGAAAAATTGGCTCAGCGATAAATAATGCAGGCGGTTCTGGTGGAGGTATATTCTCAGTAGGAAAGAGTCAAGCTAAAGTATTTGACAAGGATAGCAAGATTAATGTAACATTCAAAGATGTAGCTGGTTTAGAGGAGGCTAAAGTTGAGATAAAAGAGATTGTAGATTTCTTAAAAAATCCTAAAAAATATACTAACCTTGGTGGTAAAATACCAAAAGGGGCATTGTTAGTTGGTCCTCCCGGTACAGGTAAAACATTATTAGCTAAGGCAGTAGCTGGAGAGGCAAATGTTCCATTTTTCTCTATTAGTGGCTCTGATTTTGTCGAGATGTTTGTTGGTGTTGGTGCTTCAAGAGTGAGAGATTTATTTAAGCAGGCAAAAGAGAAAGCACCTTGTATTGTTTTTATAGATGAGATTGATGCTGTAGGTAGGGCAAGGGGCAAGAATGTTGGCTTCTCTTCAAATGATGAGAGAGAAAATACGCTTAATCAGCTTCTTACAGAAATGGATGGTTTTGGGACAAATAGTGGTGTAATTATTCTTGCAGCAACAAATAGGGCAGATATTTTGGATAAAGCTTTAATGAGAGCGGGCAGATTTGATAGGCAAATAATGATAGATCTTCCTGAATTGAAAGATAGAGAAGAGATTTTTAAAGTTCACTTACAAAAATTGAAACTTCAGCCCGATTTAGAAACAAGCTTTTTATCTAAGCAAACTCCTGGTTTTTCTGGGGCTGATATTGCAAATGTATGTAATGAGGCAGCATTGATTGCAGCTCGTCATGATAAAGAATTTGTTGATAAGCAAGACTTCTTAGATGCGATAGATAGGATTATTGGTGGTCTTGAGAAAAAAAATAAGATAATAACTCCTCACGAGAAAAAAACTATCGCTTTTCATGAGGCGGGACATGCAACCGTAAGCTGGTTCTTACCAAATGCCAATCCGTTATTAAAGGTGACAATAATACCCCGTGGGAAAGCCCTCGGCGCGGCATGGTATGTTCCTGAAGAGAGGCAAATTATGAGCAAAGAGCAGATGATGGATGAAATGGCATCTTTAATAGGGGGTCGTGTCGCTGAGGAGATTATAAACCGCAGAATTTCATCGGGAGCGTTAAACGATTTAGAGAGATTAACTAAACAAGCTTATGCTATGGTTGCCTATTATGGAATGAGTGAAAAAATAGGTAATGTCTCATATTACAACTTCCAAGATGATGGATATACTTTAACTAAACCGTTTAGTGAAAAAACTGCAGAATTGCTTGATTCTGAAGTCAAAAATTTGATTGATACTGCCCACAAAATGGCGGAAGAAGTTCTTAATTCTCATAAAGATGGTTTTGTTGAACTCGCCAATCTTTTATTAGAGAAGGAGGTTATCTTTGCAGAAGATTTAGAAAAGATATTTGGGGCACGCCCTAAAGATCCTTTTATTGAGATAGCAGAAAAAGAAATAGCAGAGAAAGAGAGGCTTGAGAAAGAAGAAAAAGCGGAAAAGGAAAAATTAGAGAAAGCAGAAATAGTAGAAAAAGAAGCATTGAAGGAGTAGCATAAAGAGATTAGACTATTCAATTATAGTATTATACAAGAGTATAACTAATGTATTATTTAATATGTAATTAGATACTTATCAGATTATGGTAGAATTATTAAAGAGAACAATTAGTGGAATTATCTTTGTCGTTTTGATTGTCTTTTCTTTATTGATGATAAGGAGTTCTTTTGTAGTCTATCCTTACAACTACCTATTGTATATTATTGTTTTTTCTATAGCACTCGGGGGATGTACATTTGAATATTTAAAGTTAAAAGGTGTAAATCTGAGAGCATTACGCAATTTTACCATCTTTTTAAGTGTTATCCTTTTTATTTTTTCCTTACCCCATACGTGGAGATTCTTTTTAAACTTTAGTGAAGATGGTAATGAGTTGTTTTTTAGTGCAATTATATGCGGTTCTATTGTGTTATTGTCATTTATTATACTCTTAATAATAGCTTATACACAAAAGATTCTTAATAAATTGAAATATGTCGTTTTAGCGATATTTTATACAACTATCCCTTTTATGTTAATGAACATTTTGGTAGATACAGAAAGAGGAGCCCTTTTACTCTCATTTTTTATTGTTATGTGGGCAGGCGATGTTGGTGCATATTGCATTGGAACTGCTTTTGGCCAAGGAGTACACGGGCATAAATTAGCTCCAAAAATCTCACCAAAAAAATCTTGGGAAGGTGTATTTGGAGGGGCTATCTTTGCTATTGCAACTGCTTTAGTACTAAAGTATTTTGGATTGCTTAGGTTTTCAGATTTTACCCCTTCCACTATTTCGGTCATATTATTTTCTGTTATAGTCTTTACCCTTTGCGTTTGTGGGGATTTGTTAGAATCTAAGATAAAGCGTAAATTTGGGGTTAAAGATTCTGGCTCGATTATGCCAGGGCATGGTGGATTTTTAGATAGATTTGATAGTATGTTACTTGCACTACCTGGGGCAGTAATATTTTTATTTTTTTATTTAATAAATATAGTTTAATATGAAAATACACAAAGAGGGTTTATCATCTGTTGGATTAGTATTGGCTATATCAAGTTTATTGAGTAGTCTATTCATTTTTTTCTTAAATGGTAGTTGGTTATCAATATTCTTGAGTGTGGCTCTATATGGATTTGCCCTTTTTGTAACATATTTTTTTAGAGAGCCTAACAGAGAAATTGCGAACGCAGCACCTAATGAACTTCTTGCCTCTGCAGATGGGAAGATAGTTATAATAAAGGAGGTTGATTCAGAAGATTTTATGGGGGGTAAATCTTTACAGGTCTCTATTTTTATGAGTGTTTTTAATGTTCATATAAATTACTATCCTATTGATGGGAAGATTATCCATTCAGATTATCATCCAGGAGATAACCTTGTTGCTTGGCATCCAAAATCTTCTGTAAAGAATGAAAGAACATCTATCGGGATAGAGACCATAACAAAACATAAAATATTACTAAGACAGATTGCAGGTTATATTGCCCGGAGAATAGTTTGTTATTCAAAAGAAAATCAGAGTGTTAAAAAAGGCACTCAACTCGGTTTTATAAAATTTGGGAGTAGGGTAGATTATTTTCTCCCGATAGGCTCAGAAATTTTAGTTAATGTTGGTGATAAAGTTAAAGCTTGTCAGACAATTATAGCTAAACTTCCTAATAACTAATCTCTAATTAACTGTAGTTGTTTAATTGTTTTTTGTGGCTCCTCTGAGTTAAAAACAGAGCTACCCGCTACAACTATATCTGCCCCAGCGTTTACTATCTCGTTTATGTTATCAAGACAAACGCCCCCATCAACTTCAATCAAACATGATGGATTATTACTATTTATAAGCGATTTAAGGCGTGAGATTTTTTGGGTTATATATGGGATATAGCTTTGTCCGCCAAAGCCAGGATTAACACTCATAACAAGGATATAATCTGCTACTTTAATAATATCTGTTAGTAGAGATTCATTAGTATGTGGGTTAATAGCTACTCCAGCCTTCATCCCCAACTCCTTGATCTGATTTATTGTTCTATCTAAATGTGTACATGCCTCATAATGTACGCTAATAGAATCTAATCCAAACTTTTTATAATCTTTGAAAAACTTTTGTGGTTCTACAATCATTAGATGTGCCTCTACAGGGATTGTAGCATATTTTGTAATTGCCTGAATTACAGGAGTGCCATACGATATATTTGGTACAAATACACCATCCATAATATCTAAATGGATAATATCGGCACAACTATTTATCATTTTTACATCTCTCTCTAAATTACCAAAGTTCGCTGATAAAATAGAGGGCGCCACTTGTGTTTTTTTCATATCTAATTATTTAATCTCTTTTATTAAACCTTGTTTATAAGCTGTCAATAATTCGCTTAGATCTTCTACTTGCTCTTGTAAAATTTTACCATTGTCTGTATCTCTTACTAACATCCTATGCGAACTCCTCTCTTTGACAACAGTAACACTATCTATATCATCTCTGTTTGTAATAGCACTCTGTATAGAGGTGAAAGGGTTATGTTTTACGATGTGTAGCCCTTTTGAATTGTAGATAAGTGTATAACCTGCTATACCCGTACTTTTTTGGTAGGCTTTACTAAAACCACCATCAATAACCATAAGTTTGCCTCCAGCCTTTATAGGTAATTCACCCTCTTTGGCTTTAACCGGAACATGGCCATTTACAATGTGTGTATCGTGATTAGGATTTACTCCAAATTCTTTCATGATCTTATCGCAAATATCCTCTCTAACCCTCAGTTTATAATAAGCCCCTTTCTTCTCTTCATGAGTATCTTTATCATCGATGAAATATCTTTCAAATGTGGTCATTGCAGATTTGTCAAACTGTGGAGAATCTGGTCCGCACCACAAATACCACATGAAATCTATTGCCATCTCATATAGCTTAATATCTTCAATGTCTTCTACTTTAGTAGGTTTATTATATGCGATTCTTGCTGTTTTATCTAAAATGTCGTATAATTCTTTCCCTTTGAACTCTTTGAAAGAGGCTTTTTTATCAACTAAAGTAGGCACTTTAACCTCTTTAAACTCCTCATTTTTATCCATAGGGATCGAAGCATGGTATAGAATGTTGTTGTTGTAAACCAAATACATACTTCCTTTCCTGTAGAGGAAATCTATATGCCTTTGTAACTTCTCACTTCTTAAAAATGAATTGGTAAGTTTATCCACAACCTCTTGCTCTTTGTCGGTAAGTTTGTAAGGGTTGTCTTTATCTATAGTTGGGAAAAATGTGTCGTTGAGTTTGTAGATTTTTTCTCCCTCTGCTGTTTGTAATTTTATTTCACCATTCTCAAAATCACATAGATGGAGCAAATCTCTATTCGCCATATTATATTCAGGATATTTTGTAATTAGCTGATGCTCCAATTTAAACTGAATAATAGAGATAGCTTTATGCATTTGAGCTACAAGGTATTCTTCTTTTTTATCGTAGCTTTCTGAACTCCCTTTTCCCATCTTAGGTTTAAAACTGTTACATGGGTCATTGGCATAAACTTCTGCAGCAAGGGCAGCTAACGGAAGTAAATTGATACCGTACGCCACTTCTAAAGTGTCTAAATTTGCGTATCTTAAAGAGATTCTAACAACATTGGCAATACAACATTTATTACCACAAGCGGCACCCATCCACAACATATCGTGATTACCCCATTGAATATCTACTTTATGGTAGTTATAAAGTTTTTCCAAGACAATTTCTGCCCCTGGACCTCTATCGTAAATATCTCCAACAATGTGTAAATGGTCTATTACAAGTCTTTGTATAGTAGTAGCTATCGCGATAATAAAATCTTCTGCTTGTCCCGATTCCAAAATGGCACTTAATATACTCTTAATATACTCTGCTTTATTGGCATCGTTACTTTTCTCGTGCATCAACTCTAATATAATATAACTATATTTTTGTGGTAGAGCTTTTCTAACTTTTGAGCGTGTATATTTTTCTCCAGACTTTTTGCAAACATTTATAACTCTTTCAAGATTAACCACATACCAATTATTTAAAATCTCTTCCCAATTATTAGGATACTCTTCTTTGAATTTATTTCTTATAAGTTGTATGCTCTCTTGAGGATAGTAAATAAGTGTGCAAAGTTCATTTATTTGGTCAAGAGTGAGGGTGTTTTTATATAAATCGTTTACTTTTTCCCTTACACTTCCCGATGCGTTTTTTAGAACATGGGTGAAAGCTTCGTATTCTCCGTGAATATCAGCCAAAAAGTGTTCTGTCCCTTTGGGTAAGCTAAGGATGGCTTTAAGATTCATAATTTCTGTAGCCGCCTCTGTAGCTGTAGGGAACTTTTCCGATAAAACTCTTAAATATTTTAAATCGTTAGTAATATCTTGTGCCATATTTATTTATTATTTATCCCAATAACTTGCATTTTTCTTGTATTGTAGTAAGTCTGCTAAAGATGAGGCATTTGCACTTATTCTAAAACTCCAGCTCTCCCATTTTCCATTTGGTATCCATGAGACAGCAATTTGGAAACAGTGTAGGCTAAAGTTTCCAGAGAATTGAGTAGTAGTGAGTTTCATTTTTGTCAAATCTGCCCCAGTGTTTAAACTTAGCCCAAAATCTTTGTATAGTTTTAACTGCGCACTTATTCCAAGTGTCATGTTATGATTATTATTTGTAATAAGTTGTTCGTTTGAATATTGATAACTTCTTGAAAAACTATAGTTAAAACTTAAATTGACCGACCATGGCAGTTCTGGATTATAATAATACACCCATCCTCCGGGGATATACTCTCCTGTGATAGGATGGTAATATATTCTTTGATAGGCGTTTGCATTTGCCATATTTGTCCCTGCTTGCTTTGCCATACTGCCTGCAATTCCACCTTGAGGGATATAATTACTTCCTAACTTACTTTTTCCCTCTCCAGAGAATGTATATGATGTAGAGGCAGAT
>CAMNNS010000079.1 GCA_946545765.1 uncultured Bacteroidales bacterium
TATCTTACATAATGACTCTACGAGTCGCTCTCTCTTTGCTCTTGTTTGAAATGCTGACCTCTCCTTTGAGTGCAACTCCACCTCCGTCTCCTCAAGCAATTCATTAAGCTCCTTTAGCAAGTACTTAGCTTTATTTGATATTCTATAATCTTTATTATTAACTTTCACGGTCTCAGTCTCTCCATCAGTCCACCATCAGTACATCATCAGTCCATCACCACTCCACCAACACTAGACCACCACTATTATCCCTCTCTGTCTTCCCAATTATTTTAGTTTTTTGGATAACTTTTTTCACATATTTTGACATAGTATTATCATATTAAATGATTCAATCTGTAATAAACAGTGTTGATTTAAAAAATTTTAAAAAATTTTTAGATAAGTATTTTAAGCATGAAAAAAGGCTGTGAAGCATTATTTCACAGCACTTTAAAGCAATTTTATATTACTTTTATAGTCATTTCTTTCTTTGTGTTTACTTAATTGGTCCTATCTTCTCGTTATTGTTATTAAAATAAGCTGGGTCAAAGTCAAATATTGCGTCCTCTAGGTCGCTTCTATTACAGATGACCTTCATGATTTTCTTATTTGAGTGTTTTTTTCTTGCCTTCTTTGCAAATTTAGCAACAAGGTCGAGGGCGTGGTTTCGACCATCTCTATAGCCAACATCGTATCCATACATAACAGTACCTCCTTTTTTTATCTTTATATTATCCTTAAAATAAAATAAAAACATTCTCATTTTGGGTGACAACTATATCAAAATAGATGAGTTAGCTATATTTTTTAGCTTTAAAGCGTGTTGTTCTAATGAATGATAGCTAGGTTGTTCTATATACATTACTATTATTTTAATAAAAAATATTATTCAAGTCTCAGCTTCAAGCTGTTTCTTATACTTATAGAATGTGTTTTTTGCCACGCCAATCAGGCGAATGACCTCGTTATTGTTCAAGGTACTACCGTGATTAAAGTGCTTGCTATACTTTAAAATCTGGGATTTAATTTGCTTTGCTCGCTTTGAGTCTCCTTGATTATCCTTTGCCTTTGGTCCGGGGGTTCGCTTTGTTGTTGCTGTTTTATATGCTATTTTAATCATTTCTTGTAAATAATAGCTTAACCCTGCGGTCTGTATTTTCTGAGTTTGTCCTGATGCCTGCATTTCTTGCTTTGCCTTCTTAAATGCCTCTCTAACATAGGAGGAGTTTGCGTAAGGTTCAGAAATGGACTCTACATCTATTTTATTGTTAATCAAATTGTTATAACAAGCTAAAGCCTCATCAAAGGTCTTACCCAAAGTTGTCACTGAATAAATAACTATAGTATCTCTCGCTTTTATTTTCGCGGGTAAATCTATGTCTGATAGATAAGCTGTTGTAGTTAAAAGATAGGTTTGATTATATTTTTCTTTTATCACCTTTATCTGTTTTCTTGCTGATGGGATGTTTAAAGGCAAGGTTGAGGTTTCCTGATCTGTCGGATTGACTTTATTAAATATATAACCGTATATCATTCACTTCCCCCCTCTTATTTATCCTCTAGCTCTTGGAGCATTCTTTTTAGTATTTCTTTTTTTACTTCTTTATCTAATTCCTTCTCTAATTGCTTTTCTCGCTCCTTCTTGGCTATCTGTGCCTTTTTGCCTTTGGGTTTCGGTATATTCTTACTAGAGCTATTACTTTCAGGTATCATTACATTATTCTCTAATGCCTTTTCTATTTCTTTCTGCTGTATCCCAATATAATGTTGAGTAATTGAGGGGCTTGAATGTTGTAAAAGTTTCTGGACAAGAGCGATATTATAATCATTATTCACATAAATCTGAGTTGCGAAAAACTTTCTAAAGCTGTGAGATGCAATTTTAGATGTATCTAAGCCTAAGAAATCCACTACATCATTTATTGCTTGATTAACTCTTCTTGCTGAAATATCAAATAAAATCTCATCGTCTTTAATGTTGTGTCTCTTTGCATATGCCTTTAAATACTCATATATTGTTACGTGTACCGTGAAATCCCTCTTCTTTTCTGTTTTTTGTTCTATTATCTCAATGTGGTATCTATCATAAGACCACACAATGTCACATAATCTAAGATTTAATAAATCACCTATGCGGAGGCCTAAATTGGCCTGAGCTGTTAAAATGGTGGCTATCTTGTCGCTTGCTCTGTGTCCTGTATAGCCGTCTCTTATTGTATTTACTATCTCTTCAAATTCTTCCCTTGTGATTGCCTCAGTTTTTTTTATTGGCATGACTTATCTCCCTCCCCCGGAATATTTCCGAAAAGATTTCTTTTCGGAATTCTATTTTATTCTTATATCTATATTTTTTTTGGATAGCTTTATTTCCTTTCAGTAAAAGGAAATTATTTAAGCTATTTTTGGAAAATTTATAGCCAACTTTTATTCTTGAAATTTTGTATCAATCAATTAATTATTTGAGAATGAATTTTTGAAAATTAACGGTCGATTTAAGGGATTTTAATAATTAAAATGCAAGGTGACATGATGGCAGTTTTTTCAAATAATGGCTATAAATCTGGATTTTCAGAAAATGATTAATCGAATTTATAATTTATGAATTTTTGTATCAAATTAGACTTTCCAAAATTTAGCTTATTAGCTTTATTCTATGATATATAAATACCATATTATTTCGAGATAAGGTGGCAGATGTCAGATTTACGGATTATCCATTCTTTTCTTTGTCATTCCATTCATCTCCAAAATTTTTTCGATTGTTGTCGGACTTCTCCTTAATATTTCTGCAATCTCCTTTATCTTCATTCCCTTTTTTCTAAGTGAAATAATTATTTCCTCTTCTTTATAGCCATGTATCTTATGCTGTCTTCCCTTGTCGGTCCAGTTCTTCTTGAAATTTTCTCTCGCTCTTTGTATTCTTTCGTTATGCTCTTTTTCTTTGACTTGATAAACAGATAGCTTTTGCTTTAGTTCTTCTATCTCGCAGTCTTTTTTACTCATATTTATTCGCATCATATCTATGTCTGAACTGTGTTTCTTGCTTGCCATCTCCTTATCACTTCTAATTATTTCTAATTGAGATTTTAAAACATTATTATCTGACTCTGACTTCTCTAATGCTTTAGTCTTTTTTGTTAACTCGATAAGAACATCTTTATATTTGTTATTTAGCTGAGCAATTATTATTTCATGCTCTGAAAGTAAAATTGTGTCTTCATTTGGGGTGGCAATCTTATTATGAACAATCTCACTGTGCCTTCTTCTTGTATAATCAGATAATCTATATTTATTAAAAAAGATTAAGGCATTTGATGGGGATGCTGTTAATGCTACAGAGCCTTTCAGCACATTGTACAAAGGGGCATTTATAAGCGGTCCTGTATTTGCAGGCACTTTTTTTGATAGCAAGAGAATAACTTTGTTGTCTTCTTGAATGTGTACAAGGTTAGGGGGAAAATAGTATATTCCGACATTACCCATTTTCTCTCCAACAATAAAGCCATCGTTATACATTTGTATTAGCTCTATTCCGTCTGTGATTGTTTTATGCTCCACTGTTTCGCCCACCTTGGCATCTATAACAAATAATGATTTTTCCATTTTTATACCTCCGTTTTTATACACTAAATAGTTCTAATTTTTGTCATATTTAATAGACTGTTTTAAACCTTGATTTATATTATTTTTAATTAAATCTAAAATGTAAAAAATTCGGATAAGATTTTTGATTAAAAATTGGTAATTTTACATACATTCTAAAATGTAAATATTCTTATATCCCTAAAGTGTAAAAATATTAGTGATGGATTTTAATTTGGGCAGATGGTGGGTATATGACCTAAATTTTTGAGAATTATTTAAACCTATTGTGAAAAATAGAGACTGTAAAAAATGTATTTAATTACTATTAGGGCTTTGATAAAAGTTTTTAAAAATAGAGTCATTTTAAAAACTTGAAAATTTTGAGAGAAATTTTTTGAAAATCTGTAAATACTCAAAATCAAAATTAAAAGTCTCAAAATTTTCAAGTTTCAGAATCGAAAAGCCACTAAAATAGGGATTTTTGATTTTTAGAAATATGTTGAAAAATAGGGCATCAAAATATAGATAAATAAAGGCGTTTCGTTAATTTTGATAAAAATGTGGGGTTTCTGAAATGAATTTTAAAATGGGGTAAATGTGAGAAAATGTAGAGGAGACAAGGGGATTGGTGGAATTTTGAGAATTTTGAAAGTTGAAACTCCTTAATAATGGGGGCTTCTGGACTCCTTCGGGGATAGGAATAAATAAAAGGAATTTTGAGGGGGATATGGTGGGGATGGGTGAAATATGGGCAGGGGAGACAAAGGGGAATTTTAAGGGGCATATAAAGGGAAAAATGGCATTAAAAAAGAGATAGACTTAATGCCTATCTCCTTCGGTTCTTCTGATATGATATTAAACTTAATCGGCTCTCCACTCTGTGTTAAACCATTGCCTCTGTGTTAGCCAATATTCAGCCGCCTTTATTGCATGCTCCTTGAAATTCTTAAAATCGAGGTCGGTAGCATAGATTCTGTCATTTGAATACTGCTCTGAAAATACATAAAGCCCATGCCATCCATTACTTGGATGCTCCGGTGTTCCTCCATTCACCATTGAGATAAACTTAGGCAATTTCAAAAAGTCACCGTCTAAAACTATTATTGTAGACCAGAAAAAGCTCTGCATTGCGGCGATGCTCGGCTCTCTGTCTCTTGTTACTCTGTCTCTTACACTTGTCTTGCTCTGAACACAACCATAGCAATACTTCTTATCATCTTTATTGACTAAAGTATATAAGTCAAATATTGATGCGTTAATCTGCTCCTTTAACCAAGAAATGTCTCTTGGTTCGTTTGCTAACTCTCCCGCCTTGATTAAAGTGTTTAAATCTCTCTGTAAAAGAACTTCAATACCTGAGTCATGTAAGGCTGCTGAGCCTAAAATCTTTATCATTTCCTCAAATGCATGACCTGATGATTTCTTCCATGACTGGTCTGCACTTATTACACTTGCAATAGTCTCTGCATCATTTATACCTGATTTTCGGTGTATATGCGTTTCATAAACTGCTCGCCAAACCAAAGCCGCCTCTACATCTCTACAATGCTTTAAACCCTCAATGGTTGCTATCTTGATAGCTTCCTTTTGAGCAATCCTCTCTATCTCGTCCTTTTGAGTCTGGGTCGGTTCTGCTTTTTTGGAGTTTAGCAATGCATCATATACTAAATCTCTTGTTGTCCGTTCATATACACTATTATAAACCCTGTTACAAAAGGCTCTTACTTCTTCATGTGTCATTATAAATCTCCTAAAATCTCCCTGACCTTCATTCCCCAAGCACGTGCAAGGAGTGGGGGAACGGCATCCCCTATTTGCTCATATTTGTCTTGAATATCATTGTGTAGGTGAGGAGTTAAATAAGGTCCACCTATGAAATTGTAATCATCGGGGAAAGACTGCAATCTTGCACACTCTCTTACTGTTAAAGCTCTGTCATAAATAGGATGCACAAACTCATCAAGGCAGTGGCTTGTGACGGTGGGGCTTGTTTCATCAGGCTTTAATCTATAATTTCTTTTGATAAACATCTTTTTAGGCAGGACTCTCCGGGATTGCAACTCTTCCCTCTCCTCTCCTTCGTATCTATCAAATAAGTCTTTTAATGACTCTCCTTGATTGAGTAATGTAAATCTCTCTAAGGTGCATGAGCGATGCTTCATTGGCATCTGATAAGATACTTCTTCTGTCCTGCCCTCTCCTCGTCTCCAAAACTCCTTGTTCCTCATAAGCTCCGAATACTCTGAGTTTTCATCATTATAAACCTTAGATTCTTTATCTGAGTTAGGAATTACATTCTCTAAGCCCTTGAAAGCATCCTCAACAGTTACATAATTATCTGGGGTTCTTGTTGCCTCTGGGAAAGAAAGTAAAAGGTTGGGGTCTTTTGATGCAAGCACAAAATATCTCTTTCGGCTCTGTGGCACTCCAAAATCCATAGCATTTAAAACTACTTCTATATAGTTCCCATAGCCCGCCTCGGTTAACTCATCTTTCAAAACATCTATAATGAGCTTCTTGGAGTTCTTTGCAACTGTTTTGGTGGTGATGGCGGGTACGTTCTCAAATAAAATGAGCTTTGCATTTGCTATCTGTGCTATCCTTATTCCTTCACGGAAAAGGAACTGTCTATCATCATAAAAGGAGCGGGAGGTGTTGCCTGCTGTGCTGAAGGTCTCACAAGGCATACCAGAAGACACAATATCAACTCCGTCCTTAGGAATAAAGGGTAATATCTGATCGGGCGTTACATCTCTTATATCTGAGTGTATAACATGAACTTCTGGGTGGTTAGCTGAGTAAGTTTCTACACAGGATTTAATAAACTCTATTGCTACAAGTGTATTAAGCCCTGCTCCATGAAATCCTGTGCAGATGCCACCGGGACCGCTGAAACAATCTATATGTGTTAAGGCCATAAAATCTACCTCCAAAATTAACATTACAATCTACTTATTATAGCTTAAAAGTAAAGGTGAGGCAATCTGAGTTAGTAAGGGGAGAATAAGGCATAAAAAAGAAGACGGGAAAGGGCTTGTTGCTCTCCTCGTCTCCTTTTTTTGGGTTGTGTCAATCTTTATAATTTATGCTACTATTCCAATCTTGTATCAATCTTGTATCTGATACAAGATTTAACTTGTTGTAAATGGCTTAAAATAAGGGGGTTTAGTCATTTAAAGTCTTCATAGTCGGGAACAATAACACATCTCTTATAGCAGCACTGTCAGTGAGAAGCATTACC
>CAMNNS010000080.1 GCA_946545765.1 uncultured Bacteroidales bacterium
GAGAAGGGTTATAAAGCAAAAGGTAAGAGATTAACAACTTATGAGGTAGAAAGAATATCCCTAATAGAACCACCTGTTTTAGAAGAGGAAGAATTTGAGGATTATGAGGAAGAGGTTGAATTAGACGAGGATACTCAAACAGATTTTCCCGAGGAAATAGATGATTTCCCCGACGACGATGATGAACCTACCCTATTCTAAAGTTTAGATATATGATTATTACCCTCTGCGGATTTCCTGGAGTTGGCAAAAGTATTATAGGAAATGCTCTTGCAGTGCATCTTGCCAATATAAACATACAAACAATCTATTTTGATTTAGACTCATATATAGAAGCGAGGGAGAAAAAATCTATAGCAAACATACTAAAAGAGATTGGGGAGGAGAAGTTTAGAATATCTGAATACAATTATCTAAAAGAACTTATTTCACAAAGAAGTGATCACCAAGAGGGGAGAAAAACAATAATCTCTTTAGGGGGAGGAACACTTAATTATTTCTATACAAGAGAACTAATTAAAAAAGATACTATATGTATATTCTTAAATTGTACTAAAGAAATATTAGCAGAAAGACTCTCAACACAAGAAGAGATTACAAAACGCCCACTACTATACGAATATTGCCTCAATGAGTTAGTTCACAGTGGAGAAAAAGAGAAATTAGAGACTGCAATAAAAACAGAGGAACTACAAACGAGTATCATAAAATGGATAGAAACCATATTCAAAGAGAGAACTAAAATTTACGCTGAATGTTCTAATTTTGAAATAGATACAACTATCTGGAATCAAGAAGAAATCATAAATTCAATTATCCAAAAACTAAATCTTGAGAATTAACCTTTTTAGATTTATCAGTTGTAATTGTATCTCTTTAGAAAGGAAAAGCTGATGCGGGAAATGTTATTTTTCAGATGGATTTAAGACCTATGACGGGTTGGTAAATTATGGTTATAAGCAGCACTTTAGAATCAATCATAGTAACAATGAAGGAGTACATAACCATACTTTCTATTTACACATAAAAGAATGTGAGTTTAGATATAATTGTAGGAACAAAAATTTATACTTAACTTTGCTTAGAGACTATAGAAAACAACCTCTAAAGTTGTCTTGAACCTAACTTTATAAGATAAAAGAACTATGGCTAAATCTAATTTTTTAGTATTTCTAATTATGTTGATAATTTTTGATGGTTGCAGAAATCATCAAAAAGAAGGATCATGTAGTGATAGTGAGCCATTTATAATTACTGATGGAGTAGAATTTTATTATAATAATGGCCGTAAAATAGTTCTTAATACACTTTTACTTGATAAGAATTTAGAAAACACATCAAATGACTCTCTTAAAATTAAGGCTAAATTAATTTTTGACACAGGTGGTGCGGGATTACTGATTATAAGAGATAGTATCGCCGATAAAATTTATCCAAAATGGAGACAAGAAGGGGTAAAGGCTTCGGTCTTATCTGGTTGGAACGCTTTTGATGAGTATAGATATACTAAAGTAAAGGAACCTATACTATTGTTTTTAGATAAAGACTCTGTGCTCTATAAAGAGTTTTATGTTTATTCAGAATCTTCTCCATTATCTGACTCGGATGGGCTTTTCTCTATCCCTACTGATAATGAAAAAGTATGGGAGCTAAATTTTGATTATAATCGTTTAATATTGAAAGATAGTAGTACTTTTGTTGGCGAGAAAGATGTTTTTACTCTTGAACTGAGAGATTCTTTGAAATTACTTAAAGCGATAAATTTCCCTTTCTCCTTTATAAGCGAAAATAACGACACTATAACATTTAAAGAAGATATTATTATAGATACAGGTACGGATACTCCTCTTTCCTATAAACATACAGATTTTGTTGGAAGAAAAGATTCTCTTTGCAGGAGACATGAAATAGTACGTACAGTACAATATGATTATAATTTCTTTTTAGTTGATTTTTGTTTTCCGGTTGCTCATAAAATTTGGGTACAAACAATTTATAGTGAAATGCCCTATACCATCTCACACGATATTTCTATGATAGCCGCTGGGGTCGATTTTCTCAAATTCTTTAATATTGAGATAGACAGAAAACAATCAAAAATTCATTTTAGACCAATATCTCGTCCTTACACTACTGCATTTGCAGAAGAAATTAAGGATGATTCCATCGCTGTTTTTAGGGCTTTTAGAGATATTAATAAGAATGCTGTAGTTTATGAAGCAGATTCTACTGCTTATAATTATAAAGGGGATTACTTGCGTATCGGTGATGTTATTATAGATGTAGATGGTGAAAAATTGCACAATAAACCACCTGGGTATTTTAACAACTTAAAACATGATTCAAAAATTACAACAATAAGGGGAAAAGATACCCTTACAATAATCATTGCAAAAGCCGAAAAGCTATTCCAAGACTCATTAAAGACAAACCAATAGTTTATGAGATTGTTCAGAAATAGAAAAATTAAATTTTTGCCACTTTTTTGCTTTATGCTTTGTTTCCCATTTCTTGCTAAAGGACAACAAAGTAAGTTTTGGTTGTGGCCTATAAGTGGTCAGCAAACAGGTGAGGGAATTATTTTAAAACCCCAACAATATATAGATAAAGAACTTAATTTTGACAAGTTATTTATAGCGGCTCCTGAAGGAACTGCAGTATTAGCTCCAACAAATGGAATATTGGAATCGTTTGATGTTTCTTTAAGTAAAGACTTTGTCACCGAAATAGGCTGGGGAGAAAATAATGGAGAGAGTATAAACTCTATCAGAGAAAATATTAAAAAAGAGGTCTCACTTGAAAAGTATTATACAGGAAGTATTTCTATAAACATTGGTGATAATAAAATTCTTAGCATTCAAGGTATTTCCGGAGATAAAAAATATAAGAGTGGACAAAGAATTAACAGAGGAGACACACTGGGGTATGTCTCATACGCATATCAAAAAATCTCTCAACCTCACATAGAGATACATTTTTATCAGAGACATGGAACGTCTCAGGACCCCATGGCACCATTCGGATTAAAAAGTACCTTTATTCCTCCTCAAAAAGAAATGAAACCAGAATATTTATCTTCTTTGCAGGCAAAAGAAGATTTAGAAATTCTTTTGACCGCTTTTCAAGAGTGTTTCCCCTCTGGAGACGAAATTCTTACAGAACAGCAAGTTGAAGAATTTAGAAAAGAGTCTTTTGCACAAATAATGGAAGGGATAAGTTATAGAGAGTTTCACAATATTATACGCTCTGTTTGCAGTGCTAAATTGTATCACGATACGCATATAGATATACTTACCCCATTACAGATAAGGGGCACCATATATGTTCCACATCTTGGACTTGGTTTGGTTGCAGACACATTAAAAGTGTGTCAAGTTCAGCCCGGCTTAGAGGGTTATATTGGTAAGGTTGTTAGCAGTGTAGATAACATCTCGGCACAGGAACTTATAGAAAAAGTAAGGGATGAGGCTTGCATTGGCTATGATGGCAAGAACCGCAGTGTAAGAGACGCTTATATGTTGGTTGCTTGGAATTCTTGGTATTTTAATGATGTATGTAAACCAAGAAGAAGTGTAATAAAGTTTGCAGATGGAACTGAATATATAGATGATTGGACTCTTGCCTCTAAAACTAAAGTTGTTCCGATACGCTCTTCTAAAATAGCACGATATAAAAATATTGTTGAGGCTTCCAAAAATAAAATACGCTTTAAATTGTTGAATGATAGCACCATATATTTTGCTCTTTCTTCCTTTAATATTAATGATATAGAAATGGAAAGTATCGCCGATTCGATAAATAAATATAAGGCTATTCCATATATGATTGTTGATGTGAGAAATAATCCTGGCGGCGAGAGTAAGAATGTAGATAAACTCGTCAGTTTCTTTATTCAAAATCCAACTTTTAATCTCAAATCCTATAAAAAGATTATATTAGACACCACAAGTGCTACCATCAAATATTCTATTAATTATACCAAGGATTTAATAAATAATATATTATCCCAAGGATATGAAAAAAGAGATGGTTTTTACTACAAAGCTACAAACAGTATAATACAACCCGATAGTATAACAAACTACTCAGGAAAATTATATATAATTACAGATGAGACTTCTGTTTCTGCAGCAACACTATTTCCTTCTATCCTTGTTCGCAATAATAGAGCTGTTAGTGTAGGTAGAGAAACTGCAAGCTGTTACCATTATATTACCGCCCTTGATAACATAGATATTTTATTACCTAACTCAAAAATAGTTGTGAGAATCCCTTTTGTAAAATCTGTTTTTGAGGAAAAGACTACACCAAGAACGCCTGCTGGAAGAGGTTTAATGCCGGATTATGAGGTCTCTATAAGCTATGAAGAGTTTTTCCTTTCTGAAGAAGACATGGTTTTAAAAAGAGCCTTAGAACTTATACATGAAGGAAAGTATATAGAATCAACCACTTTTTTTACTGAGGAAAGCAAAGACAAAAAGGTTAATTGGACTATTATCTTTTGTATTATAGCTACTGCAATATTTTCACACTTATATCGCCGTATCTTTGCCTTCTCGTATATCTTTGATTCTTAGTTGAATATTTGCTATGCTACTCCTATAAAAATTCTCAGCAATAGAGTAACATATATCAATCGGGTCTCCGTTTTCTATATGAGAAAAATATTCAGACATATTAAATGCAATTGCACTTAAATGACGATAAGGTGCATCCTCTTGGATTAGTTCTAATTTTAAATGCCCTCCCCCATTTGCACCACCTACTATTCTACCATTTCCATTGTCATAAACATTTGTTGTTAAGAACACTGGAGATTGATTCCCAGGACCAAAAGGTTGAAATTTATTCAAAAGTCTAAAGAACTTTGGAGTTATCTGTTTAAAGTCTAAAAAGGAATCTATATTGATAATTGGGGTTAATATCTCTTTGGTTATATTTTGTGTCACAATAGTCTCAAATCTCTCTCTAAATATTTGCAGATTCTCCTCTTTCATAGTTAAACCTGCGGCGTACGTATGACCTCCAAAATTCTCTAACAAATCTGCACAAGATTCTATAGCTTCGTAAAGGTCAAATCCTGCAATACTTCTGGCAGAGCCTGATACAAATCCATTTGCAGATTTTGTTAAAACTATTGTAGGTTTATAAAATGCCTCTACCAATCTGCTCGCAACTATACCAACAACCCCTTTATGCCAATCGGGATTATAGACTACAGTAGAGTTGAGACTATTAAAGTTATGCGATTTTTTAACCATCTCTATCGCTTGCAGAGTTATCTCCCTATCTATATTTTTTCTCTCATTATTATGGTCATTGATTGCCTTACCTATTTTTGTTGCCGAACGCTCATCGTTTGAGGTTAATAAATCAACTGCCATTCTACCTGTCTCCATTCTCCCTGCAGCATTTATTCTTGGCCCAATCTTAAAGACTACATCATCAATTGTTATTTTATGTTTTTCTAATCCCGATAGCTTAATCATTGATAATAAACCTTTACGGGGTGCCTCGTTTAATCTTTTTAAACCATAATATGCTAAAATCCTGTTCTCACCTGTCACAGAGACCAAATCGGCTGCAATACTTACTGCTACAAGATCTAATAACGACTCAACCTCTTCAAAAGGGATATTGTATTTTTGTGCGTAAGCTTGGACTAATTTAAATCCTACTCCACATCCCGATAAATCATTATAAGGATAATTACAATCCTCTCTTTTAGGGTCTAAAGTTGCTACTGCAGGGGGTAAAACCTCACCAGGGAGGTGATGGTCACAGATAATAAAGTCTATATTTTTCTCCTTTGCATAAGCTACAGCTTCTGCCTCTTTAATACCGCAATCTAACGCTATTACTAACTGACTATTATGCTTTTGCGCCCAATCAACACCACTTTTTGAAATACCGTAACCCTCATCATAACGGTCGGGTATATAATAATCTATATTATCAGTTAATCTTTTTAAGAAAGAATAAACCAAAGATACTGCGGTAGTTCCATCTACATCGTAATCGCCATAAACTAAAATTTTTTCATTTTTAGTTATCGCAAAATTTAATCTCTCTACTGCTAAAGACATATCCTTCATTAAAAATGGATCATGCAACATAGAGAGACTTGGATTAAAAAATTCCCTTACCTTAGAAGCATCATCTAACCCTCTTTGTACAAGCAGATTGGCAAGAACTTCGTCTATGTCCAATTCTTGCCTTAGCTGGCGTGCTTGAATTTGATCACCAGCCTCTTTTACTAACCATTTCTTTTCTCTGCTTTTTACCACCATAACCCCACAAAAATAGTAATAAAAAAACAACTAAGCAAAACTACATGATTGGAGTAAAGAAAAAAATTATAACTTTACCCCTCACAATTCCTTATTTATTAACTTAAATAATACAGAGATATTTTATATGGAACTTAACCTTAACGAACAAGAGCAGATAAGGAGAGAATCTCTTCAGAAAATAAGAGAATTAGGAATAGACCCATATCCTGCTCATGAGTACATAGTTACCACCTCAACAAAAGAGATAAATGAACAATTTAATCCAGAAGCTCCTGAGGGTTCTGATAACTATAATAAGTTTAAAGAGGTCTCTTTGGCGGGTAGAATAATGAGCAGAAGAATTATGGGGGCAGCTTCATTTATAGAGCTACAAGATGAGTACGGCAGAGTACAAGCATATATAAAAAGAGATGACATTTGCCCTAATGAGGATAAGACTATCTA
>CAMNNS010000081.1 GCA_946545765.1 uncultured Bacteroidales bacterium
GTGCTACAAATGCTTACGCAAATTCTCGAATTATCATCAGCCATTCTTAATACCAAATACTATTTTAATTTAAAACCATCTTTGAAAGCATTACCAACTATCCCAAACCAGTCTGCCTGAACGACATGCTTGGCATCTGCTATATGAATTACAAAGCCTTTGCGAGCCTTAATATTTTGGACAGTTTGGTGTGTTTCTGTTAAATTTAGTGCAACTATACCTCTCTCTTGCATAGTTCCCCATGCAGCATTCATCACATCAACACTTTCGTCATTATTAAAAGTTGAAATTAGTAACACTGGCATAGGAAAGATTGCCTCAGTAGTTTTGATTTGTTTTTTCATATTTAAATTCTTTTGTAATAAAATTTCTTTTTTGAAACACAATCGCATAATTCTATTTACATTGTTGCAAAGATAAGAATTAAGAAGATAGTTAAATACTATCTATCTTTTAAGTTATAACGAATCGATGAGCCGATTTAAATGTTTGATTTTCATCTTTTTGACCACAACCTCTCCAATCTTTTTAACTAAGATAAAGTGAATAAAGTCTCCCTTTATTTTTTTGTCTTTTTGAATAATTTTTATGATTTCTTCCTTTTTATTCTCTGCCCATTTTGGCAATGCTGTTGGAAGAGTTAGTTTTGATAGCGATGCTGTGATATTTTTTAAAGTGTCAAAACTACAAATTCCAATATCGTATGAAAATTTTGTAGCTATTGCCATTCCTATCGCAACACACTCTCCATGAAGAAGTTTATGCTCTTTATTTTTTTCTTGTGCAGATAATTTTTCAAGAGCGTGACCTATAGTATGTCCAAAATTCAACAATCTTCTTGCTCCAGATTCATGTGGGTCGCTCTTTACTATTTCCAATTTATATTCTCTACATTTTTTTGCTAAGCTATCTATCTTTGTTAATGTGGTTTTAGAGTTTATATTTATCGGTTTAGAGAAATAACTTATACACTGTTTGTATAGTTTGGCATCAGAGATTATAAATCCTTTAAGCATCTCTGCCACCCCCTCTCTAATTATATTTTGAGGAAGGGTTGTTAAGAAATTAGGTGAAATAAATATCCACTTAGGGGGGCGAATAGTACCAATTATATTTTTGTAGCCATTGAAATTAACCCCATTCTTCCCGCCAATACTTGCATCGCATTGTGCAAGAAGCGATGTTGGAATATATCCGCAATCAATCCCCCTTAAATAAGTTGCTGCTACATAGCCTGCTATATCGGTGGTAATTCCGCCTCCAACCCCGATAATAAGACTATATCTATCGGCTCCACATGAAAGAAGTTGAGAGTATATTTTTTCAATAAGAGAAAGATCTTTATTTTTTTCTGTTGCATCTATTTTAATAAGTATGAATTCTTTGAAATAGATAAAATATGGGCTAAGATTGTTATCGATGATGACAAATACCTTAGTATATTTTTTGCTGATTTGTTTTTTATAATCAACAATTCTATTACTATTGATTATTTTCATGTCTAATATTCTTCTACAGCTATAGTATAATCTTAAATTAGTGATAATCTACCTAATTATTGTTAAAAATTAGTGATTTATTTTTAAGATACGGGTTATAAATATGTTTTGTACATTTGCAAAGATAATCAATTTTAATGGAGCATACATTATGTATGACATTTTGAACAGTATCAAGGTGATAGCAGGACCGTGCAGTGCAGAAAGTAAAGAACAAGTGCTTTCGTTGGCTGAATCGTTGAGTGCTATGGGAGTTAAGATTTTCCGAGCTGGAGTTTGGAAACCTCGCTCATCTCCAGATAGTTTTGAAGGGGTAGGGGAGAAAGCTTTGGATTGGCTTGTTTGTGCTAAGGAGAAATTTGGTCTGCGTATAGCTATAGAAGTAGCAAATCGGGAACACCTTTTAAAAGCTATAGATAAAGGGATAGATATGGTTTGGATAGGTTCTCGTTCTACCGCAAATCCGTTTGTGGTTCAGGAGATTGCGGATACAATTACCTATGCAATAGCTCAATCTTCCGATTTTGGAGAAAAGAGCAGAGGGGGTAAAGGTAAAATAGATTTAGATATGTTTACTGTAATTATTAAAAATCCTGTTAATCCCGATATATCGTTGTGGTGTGGAGCGATTGAGAGGATAATGGCAACAGGGGTTAAAAATATTATCTTAGTCCACAGAGGATTTACCTCCTATGAAAGAAGTTTGTATCGTAATTCTCCCCTTTGGAATATTGCTATAGAGATAAAAAGAAGGTATCCTTTAATACCCATTCTTTGTGATCCTTCGCATATTGGAGGTAAAAGGGAATATATCTTTCAAATCTCACAACAGGCTATAGATTTGATGTTTGATGGTCTTATGATTGAGGTACACCCTAATCCCGATGAAGCTTTAAGCGATTCTCTGCAGCAAGTTACCCCTGATCAGTTGAGAAAAATCCTTGAAGGGCTGAATCTTAGAAAGGCGGGGAAACTACCCGAATACATAGGTGCACTTCGTGAAGAAATAGATGAAATTGATAAAAAAGTAATAGCCTTACTCGGTGAAAGGATAAAAATTTCTACCCAGATAGGCGATTGTAAAAAAGAGAATAATTTACCGATTTTTCAGAATGAGCGTTATTCTAAAATGCTTGAAAATCGTAAAACTCTATCTGCACAAACAGGTTTATCTGAGGAGTTTATAGAAAATCTAATGAAGCTGATACACTCTTATTCTGTAGAAGAACAGTTAAGGAAATAGATAAGCAAGATACAGCTTTCTGCAAAGGTTTGTCGATATGGCGGTAAAACAATTATCCCCAAGTGGTAGCGATATAATCGAGAAGTGCAAGTACTTTTTGTGGTTCGTTCTCTGTAACTAATTTAATACGAGTATCTTTGAAGTTTGGCAAAGATTTGAAATAACAATTCAAATGACGCCTCATCTCAAGTAAGCCACGCCTTTCTCCTTTAACCTCTATAGATTTACAGAAATGTCGTTTAGCAAGTTCCACCTTATCTTTAACTTGCATTGGTTCAAGCAATTTGCCGGTATCGAGATAATGTTGTATCTCTTTGAAAATCCATGGATGTCCATAGGTCGCCCTCCCTATCATGATAGCATCTACGCCATATTTATTAAATGCCTCTTTTGCACTGATTGGGTCTATTATATCACCATTTCCTATGATAGGAATCTTAATGCGAGGATTCGCTTTTATCTTCCCGATTTCGCTCCAATTGGCATTCCCCTTATACATTTGGCAACGAGTTCTTCCATGAATTGTAAGAGCCTTGATTCCTGTATCTTGAAGTTGTTCTGCGAGGTCTGAGATAATGACAGTTTTTTCGTCCCATCCAAGTCGTGTCTTTACTGTTACAGGAAGTTTGACCGCTTCAACCACTCTTCGTGCAATTTCTACCATCTTATCGGGATAACGCATCATACCACTCCCTGCCCCCCGTTTAGCAATTTTATTTACAGGGCACCCAAAGTTAATATCTATAAGATCTGGTTTTTGAGCTTCTGCGAATTTTGCCGCTTCAACCATCGCATCGGGAATATGTCCATAAATCTGTATCCCGATAGGGCGTTCATAATCATATATTTTCATCTTGTCAAATGATTTTTGTGCATTATGCACAAGCCCATCTGATGAGATAAATTCTGTGTACATCATATCTGCCCCAAACTCTTTACAAATGTAGCGGAACGATGGGTCGGTAACATCTTCCATTGGGGCAAGAAAAAGTGCGTTATCCCTAAACTCAATATCTCCTATTTTAAATGCCATACCCTCTATCTTCCCCCAGAAACTATACTATATAGTTTTGGAAGCATTTTTTTAAAATAATGAGCAACAATAATTGCAGCAAAGAGAATTATTATTGGACACAAAAACAATACGACTGTATATGCAAACCAACTATCACCTAAAATAGCATAGAAAACATTTATTACTGCTTGTAATGATGGTTCATGATAAAGATATATGAAGAATGTAAATCGAGTTACAACCCTTAATGAACGATAAGAGTTAAGTTTGAAATTTTTAGGAATTAAAATATCGTATAAATTCCAAAATATTGGGACAAAAAATGACGCTTGTATAAAATCTAAATATGCATTTTTCCCGGTGTGGTAGAGATATCTATATGTACCAATAGAGATAAATAAGACACAAGCTAAATAGATATATTTCTTTGGTATTCGATCTAATTTATATAAGAAAAAACTTCCAAAAAGAAACCAAAAGATACTATGTAATAATTTATAATCTGGAAAAATCATATATAAAGCGAACACTACGACTAAACCCCAGTAATTAGTTAATTTTCTCCAATAGTATAAGCAAGGAGATAATAGAAATATTATGATAAGGTCTCTTAGAAACCAAAGATAAAAAGCATAAGGAGTCTGGTTTCCTGAATCATAGAATACCTTTACAAAGATTTCCCAAATAGATAATGTGCGGAAGTCATTTAGAATACTTTTATTAATTTGTTGGCTATCCCCGACGAAAAGCTCTATTAGTATAAAGCATAGAGGATATACGAGTGTTGCAATTATAAAAGGTATTAACACCGTTCTCACCCTCTTTTTCATATGGTTGAATATATTATGAATGCTTTTAGCACTATTAAAATATAAGAACCCTGACATAGAAAAGAACATAGGGACAAGAGAGTGCCAATGAAGTAGATCTATAATTAGCCACCTAACTAATTTATTAATCTTTAAAGTTTCTGGATCGCTGCTTGGTATCCCAGAAGAGTGTATAAAAAGTCCAATAATTATAAATGCCGCTGTAAATATTTTCAGCTTATCAGAAAGATAAGGAGTTATTTCTACTTTTTTATATCTGTATGTCATAAGTACTATTTATAAACATAAACTATTATCTTTGAACAAGATAATATTATCTCTTTTTTGTGTTTCTTTATTTGAAGGTAGCAATCTAATGCTTAATAAGACGCAAATATATAAAAATATCCTGTATTTGTTTTTTCTTAAATAGCAATATCGGAAAGTCTTGTATAGACTTCTGTAGCTTTTCTAATTTCTCCCTCGATATTGTTCTCGGATTAGATTCGTTAAGTTGTATGTCTGATATTTACATATTTATATATTTTATTTTATCTTTGTGTCTGAAAGGAGTTCTTAATTTCAATAAACCCCGTAAAAATAGCGGTCAGTTTCATTGTTGAGGAACTCCTTTTATTATTCCTCTTTGTTTTATATCATATTTAAATCTCTTGTAATCTATAATTGCATAAGGTGTTACTTATGTATCTTAGCGATTCTTTTTATTATATCTGCTACTGAATACAATTCAATCGTATGTTAGCTCGAAAACACCTAATGATACTATCGCGATTATATATGGTAAGAAATACAGTAGTTTAAAAATAAATAGCGAAAAAGGTATAAAGATGCCATAACCTAAAATAGAGCTGATTGTAATAATAGTGTTTCTTCTCAAAATAAACTATCAGATACAACCATGAACTATGTCATAATTTGAAAAAACAAAAAGTTGCATTTACAACTTAAATCTGCATTTGAAACAAATCGTAATGTTTATTTTGGATAAAACAGAAATTTGACTATATTTGCACCCCCTTGTAAAAGGGTTATATTTAATTTAAAACAACAAACAGTGGATTACAGAAGTTACAAAACAATCTTTGTGAACGATAAGAGTGCCACAAAAGAGTGGGTTCTTATTGATGCAACAGATTTAGTTTTAGGACGTCTTGCCTCAAGAGTAGCATTGCTATTAAGAGGTAAGAACAAAGTTAACTTTACCCCTCACACAGATTGCGGAGACAATGTTATAATTGTTAATGCAGAAAAGGTGAGACTTACAGGTAAGAAGTTAACTGATAAGGTGTACATTAGGCACACCGGTTATCCTGGCGGTCAGAGATTTACAACACCAGCACAGTTGTTGCAAAAAAGACCAGTAGCGCTTATTGAGGAGGCAGTTAGAGGAATGCTTCCTAAAAACAGACTCGGCGCTGAAATGTTCCGCAACCTTCATGTATATGTAGGGCCAGAGCATAAGCACGAGGCACAGAAACCTAAAACACTTACATTAAACGAAATTTAGAGCATGGAAAAAGTAAACGCCCTTGGAAGACGTAAAACAGCAATTGCTCGCGTATTCGTAGGTACAGGTAAAGGTAATATTACAATAAATGGCAAAGAACTCAATGTCTATTTTCCTGATGAGTCTTTGATGTATATTGTAAGACAGCCGCTTACAGAAACTAACACTTTAGGTAACTTTGATATTAAAGTTAATTTGACAGGTGGTGGAATAAAAGGGCAAGCAGAGGCTCTTCGTCTTGCTATTGCTCGTGCACTCTGTAAGATAGATGCTGAAGCATACCGCTCAGTACTTAAAAAAGCAGGATTCTTAACAAGAGACTCAAGAGAAGTTGAGAGAAAGAAACCTGGTCAACCTGGTGCGAGAAGACGCTTCCAATTCAGTAAACGTTAATTATTTACGACTGATGTAAAACTTGCAGAAGTTGTTGAAAAAGAATTAGACTCAAATGATTACTATTCTTTTGCACCCTCTGCAGAAAATCTTTAGGATAGACAAGGTCTCTCCCTTTAGATTGATGTAAAATTCTTAATGAATCAATAAATTAAGAAAGAAGAAAAAAGAAAAATTAATGCATTTAAAAAATTAAAAAAATGCCAAGAACAAATTTCCAAGAATTATTAGAGGCAGGTGCACACTTCG
>CAMNNS010000082.1 GCA_946545765.1 uncultured Bacteroidales bacterium
GTTTATGACCGAGAGATAAACGGCGGTTCTCTTGATCTATTTCAAGAACAATTACCTCAAATTTTTCACCAAGAGAAGTAAATTCAGAAGGATGTTTAATTTTCTTAGTCCAAGACAAATCGCTAACATGAACTAAACCATCAACTCCCTCTTCTAACTCTACAAACACTCCAAAGTTTGTAAAGTTTCTTACAATAGCTATATGTTTACTTCCTACAGGATATTTTTCTGTAATAGTTGCCCATGGATCTGGTTTTAATTGTTTGATTCCAAGAGACATTTTGCGTTCTTCCTTATCTAAAGTTAAAACTTGTGCCTCTATCTCATCACCCATCTTTAAGAAATCCTGAGCACTTCTTAAATGAGACGACCAACTCATTTCAGATACATGGATAAGCCCCTCAATACCAGGTTGAATCTCCACGAATGCACCATAATCTGTAAGCACAACAACTTTTCCTTTGATTGTATCACCTACTTTAAGATTTGGATCTAATGCATCCCATGGATGAGGTGTAAGTTGTTTTAGACCTAAAGCAATTCTCTTTTTCTCCTCATCAAAATCCATAATTACAACATTAATCTTCTCATCTAATTTAACAATCTCTTCTGGGTTGTTAATTCTTCCCCATGAAAGATCAGTAATATGGATTAGACCATCAACACCACCTAAATCTACGAACACACCATAAGATGTAATGTTCTTAACGATACCCTCAAGAACTTGTCCTTTCTCCAACTTGCTCATAATCTCAGACTTTTGAGCTTCTAACTCTGCCTCAATAAGAGCTTTATGAGAAAGAACTACATTTCTGTATTCGTGATTTATTTTAACAACTTTGAACTCCATTGTTTTATCAACAAATTGGTCATAGTCTCTGATAGGTTTTACATCTATTTGAGAACCTGGTAAGAATGCTTCGATACCAAATACATCTACAATCATACCACCTTTTGTCCTTGCCTTGATAAAACCTTTAACAATTTCATTATTATCAAATGCAAGATTAACTCTATCCCAAGATTTAAGAGAGCAAGCTTTTTTGTGAGATAATATAAGTTGTCCCCTCTTATCCTCTGCGTTATCTACATAAACCTCAACTTTATCCCCTACTTTTAAATCTGGATTATATCTAAATTCGCTGATAGGAATAACACCCTCGCTCTTGTAGCCAATATTAACCACAACCTCTCTTTTAGAAACAGATGTTACTGTACCTCCAACTACTTCATTCTCAGTAATATTAGACAATGATTCAGAATACTGTTTTTCTAACTCTTCTTTTGATGCTCCAAAAGTGTTTTCTTGTTCAAAAGCATCCCAATCAAATTTTTCAGGAGCAACCGAAACATTGCTCTTTCTTTTTTTAAGAGTATTGTTAATACCCTCATTTTGAATAATTTCTTCCATAATAAAAACTTATTAGTTTGTTAAACATTATTTATAAACGGGGAGTAATAAAGATATTCTTTAATAGACCCCAAATTTGCGGTTGCGAATATAATTAATTTATTGGAAATCACAAAAAAATAATGGGTGTCAAAGAATTTTGGCACCCATTATCACAGAATATTGTTACTAAGTTATTTTATCTCTTTTAATAAACCTTTAACTGCAGCTTCCAATTGTGAATCTTTCCCATTTAAAAACTCATTATATGGTAAAGCTACCTCTTCATCGGGATAAAATTGAGTATTCTCTGTAACTTTTCCATCTACACCCATTGAGGCAATCATAGGGATACCAAATACAATTGTTGGGTCTATCTGAGTCTCCCACCAAACTGCTGTTCCTGTTCCAGGAACCGGCATACCATAAACTTTTCCTATTTTATTTTGTTGATATACAAATGGGAACATAAAGGCATCTGAGTAATTACCTTCACATGTTAAAACTGCACTTGGTTTATTCCACCTTCCTAAAGGTTCACCATCATCTAATAATTCACCCTGAGGAGCATATCGCATATAAATTTTACCTCCCAAAAGGGTAACCAATTCATCATGCAACCAACCACCACCATTAAATCTTGTATCAACAATAGCGGCTTTTTTCTTAGAATGTTTACCCAATAATTGGCTGTAAATCACTTGATAACTCTGTTGATTCATCCCTTGAACGTGCACATAACCAAGTTTTCCTCCACTTAAAGAATCAACCATTTTATCCATTCTTCTAACCCAATTTTCGTATAACAAAGAGGTCATTGCACTTTGAGGAACAGGGCGGATAGATTGTTTATATACTGTACCATTAGATTTTACAGACAATATAGTATTAACCCCAGCAATATTATTCAAGAATTTGTTGTAGTTGTCATCGGCTTTTATCTCCTCACCATTGATTGCAGTAATAATATCCCCTGGCTTAATCTTGACAGCAAGCTTATCAGAAGGACCGCCCGGAATAATAGCACTAACTTTAATACCATCACCTTTATAAGTCTCATCAAATAACAATCCAAGAGATGCTGTTGCATCTGCTCCAGAAGCTGGACGATGAGAATAACGACCACCTGTATGAGAAGCATTAAGCTCTCCAAGGAGTTCACTTAAAAGAACTTGGAAGTCATAATTATTATTTATATAAGGTAGAAATTTTGCATACTCATCGCGATACATTTTCCAATTTATACCATGAATCTTAGGGTCATAGAATTTTTTAACAACTTGTAACCACATATGATTAAACATATATGCCCTCTCTCCTGCAGCATCTAATTCCATTCTACCTGCAATCGCGATAGGTTTTGCCATACCATTATTAACATCAACCTTAACAGGGACACCATTTCTAATTCCAAATAAAGATTTCTCATCTTTACTTAATTCCATACCAGATAAAGAACCAACATTTCCTACTTTCTTTGTCTCTTTACTTCTTGTATCTGTAACCCATAAATCTTGCCCTCTATCTCCACCTTGCAAGAAATATAATTTCTTTCCATCTTTTGTAAGTGCATAACTGTAGCCTCCTCTTCCATTGGCAGATAGACGAGCTATTCTATGCTCTATACCATCTAAATCTACAACAACTTTATCTTTAGGTTTATCAGCTTTAGTGTCTTTTTTAGCATCTTTATCTTTTTTATCTGTTTTATCAGGTGTAGGTTTCTTCTCTTTCTCCCTTTCGTTTTGTAACTCAAAATCTTCTTTAGTAAGCATATAGTTGTCGTATGACTCTTTATTAAAGAAAGCTGCCATAATACCCCCTTGAGAAACATAGGTCATAGCATTGCCGTTAAATCCAAACCTTCCTGCTCTCTCACCATAACCGCTATTTACTGGATGACGAATTTCCCCACCATCTACACTAATTAAAGCAGAATTACTACCCCTCATATTATTCTTTTGGTCATCAACTAACAACCATTTACTATCGGGACTCCATTGATACCCCCAATCGCCATCTCTATAAGAGTGATTATGCCCTTTTGGTAAAATTATAGTAACTTTCTTACTCTTTAAGTCCATTACTTTAAGAATATTACGTTCGCAGATATATGCAATCTTTTTACCATCAGGAGAAACTTCTGGTTGGAAATTATCTTTACCATCTGATACAACTTTTTCTATATCTATTAAAGTTGAAGCATAGAAATATCTCTCTGTGCTATCCTGTAATTTAGCTCTGCAAATTGTCCAATTTCCATCAACCTCAGCGGCATAATATATTGCCTTAGAATCTGGTGCCCAAGTAACCATTCTCTCTTGATATGGAGTATTTGTAATTCTCTTGGTACGAGCATTATCTACACTTACCACAAATAGTTCACCTCTATTTATTATTGCTATCTCTTTTCCGTTAGGAGAAACAGCAAATTCGCTTGCATTGTTTATTGCGAGGTTTTGTGTTTTTTGATAACCTGCATTTGTAGATACACTTATAGAGAGTTTTTGAGGTTTTGCATCATTCTTAACAGTATAAATATCCCCTTTCCAAACAAATATAAGTGTCCCATTTTTAGAGACAGATAGTTCTCTGACAGGAAAATCCTTAAATGATGTTATTTGTTTCTCTGTGCCATTAGCTATATCTCTTTTATAGATATTTAAAGTATTACTCTTTTCGTGAGTATAATAAACATGTTTATCATCTGGGCTAAATAGAGGAGCTAAATTTTCTCCAGCAAAATCAGAGATTTGTTTATAGGTGTTATTTTTAATATCATAAATCCATATATCACGGGTTACAGATGATGTATGATGTTTTCTCCAAGGGTCTTCGTAGCCTTTTTTATCTTGAAAAACTATTTGAGAACCATCTGAATTGTAGCGTGCCTCATCTGCACCTGCAGCTGTAATTAAAATAGGGCGCCCCCCTTTAATTGGAATTGTATATAGATTTTTAAACATATTAGAAGGGAATCTTACACTCTGAGCTGGTGCAAATCTTCCACTTCCGAATAGTACGTTTTTGCTATCTGGTGTAAAATCAAACGGAAAATCTGGTGTAGAATTATATGTTAATCTTGTTGGAACTCCACCACCTGAAGGCATAACAAAAATATCAAAATTCCCATAAATATCACTTGCATAAGCTATGTATTTACCGTCATGGCTCCAGATAGGGCGTGTTTTGTAATCATCACCACTTGTTATTTGTACTGCCACACCACCATCCGAACTAACTTTATACAAATTCCCCATATAGGCAAAAACGATTTGACTACCATCGGGAGAAATAGAAGGAGTCCTTAACCAACGGGCCTCCTGCTGAGCGAATAGCTCATTAGAAATGAATGACATTGCAAACAATAGGGCAAATGTCAAGATAAAACAATTTTTTTTCATATTAAATTAGATTAAGATTAACACAATAAGTATAGGTATATATTAGACGCATTTTAGGGCATTTTGTAAAAAAGAAACGAGACTATTTCTTTTTTATGTGATTGTCAAGAGAATAAGCATATATTTTAAGGTAAATATCTCTCAAACTTGAAACTTCGCCATTTAAACTTTCTAAAATTGCCCCCATCGTTGTTACAAAATTGTTATACTCTTTGGCAGTATAATTGTTTTTATATTCTACCGTATTATGCAATATATCGTGAGCAATATAGTTTGTATTGTGCAATTTATAACCTGAATAGATTTTCTTATCTATGATATTTGCCAAAGAAGATATTGCATCATTTCTTTCTAAATTTTTAAAATCGGCAATCTCTTCTTTTGAGATTGGATTGCAAATTTGAATATGAACATCACCCTTTGGGGTTAAGATACCATCTAAAATACTTTTCTGATCCTCTCCGGGGGTTTTAATATATTTGTCTGATTTAGATATATATAATTCTCTGACTTTTTGTTTTATACATGTTTCCCACTGATACGAAATAGCGATTGGAACAATATTTAATTCAGTTATATTTTTAAACATATCTTTATCTCCACTTAAAGAGAGCATTTTTAGAACAGTAGGGTTTGTCTTATCAAAACCATCTTTTGTCCTACCATTTCTTTGAGCTATCCAAACAGAAGTAGCTCTTTTATTGATAGAATACCTAATATAATCAGATAAGTGTAAAGAAGTTTTATAAAACTCAGAAGCAGTACCTTTTCTTACAACCTTAAACATCCTATTAGATTTCCCAAAATCTGTAACCAAACCAGGCTGCATTAAATTATCACCGAATGTGATTTCAGAACACTCTAAACCACTATTATACAGTGCTATCTGTAATAGAGCCGCATCTAATAAAATATCTCTGTGATTAGAGATAAAAAGGTAAGGTTTCCCTTTCTCTAATTTCTCAAATCCGCTATATGTAAAATTTGATATTGTTTTTTCTATAATTTTATTGATGGCATTAAACATAAACTTAATCTGGAACTCACTCACTTTAGTATAACTTGTAAATTCCTCTATTTTCTGAAGTAGCCTTTCCCCTTGATATATAAAACTCATAATAGGTATAAAATCCTTATCCTGAGAGATTCGCAACATTGCTTGAGGAATCTCTTCATCGCGATACGGTCTTATATCATCATAGATATTAGATATGTCTTTTGGTGTAAGGGTTGAAATATCCATACTATTACAGATTTTTTATCCAAGTGATAAAATCGTTTTCCCATTTATATACATCAGAAGTTTTTAAAGCATTTATCCCAAACCCATGCCCTCCTGTTTTATAAATCTTATATACAAAATTATCAACTTTATATCTATTTAAAGTATCTATGAAATCATAAGTACCTCTTATATCAACTACTGAGTCATTCTGACAATGAATAATATATATAGGAGGTAACTTTTGCTTTTGTGCTACTTCACCTACCCTCATTTCTAAGGAGAGGGGTTCCTCTAAAAGTTTATTCCCTCTCAAAAGATATTTTTTTGAATCTTTATGAGAGTAGGGTTTAGCCATAGTAATAACAGGATATACCATACCAACAAAAGAGGGTTTATAGTAATCTTCTTCAAATATGGTACAACCCGCTAAATGTCCACCTGCGGAGAAACCAAGTACTCCAATATTTGTAGTATCTATATTCAAATCTAAACTATGAGATTTTATATAGTCTAAAGCCTTTCTATAACACTCTAATTGTTGTGGATATTTTGCTCCAAAATATCCTATGCTATATCTTAACACAATAGCAACGTAACCTTTTGATGCTAAATATTTTGCCACCTTTTTACCCTCTCCTCTCATCGCTAAATAATAATAACTCCCACCGGGAAAAATTATTATAGCTTTTCTTTTTGA
>CAMNNS010000083.1 GCA_946545765.1 uncultured Bacteroidales bacterium
TCATAACATTTTAGTATTCAAATTTAATACTTCACAAATATAATAATAATTTGAATTTACTTTTGATAGTTTTTTAATAATTCCCGATTATCAAGCTATTATAGCAGTATCAATTTGTAATACAAAAGAGAAAATTTAATATTCTTTTGAAAATTTTGCTAACGATGAGGCACCTTTATAAATTTTAGATTATTTTTGTTATACTATGGCAAAACAAAATTTATTAGGGAAGAATTTAGCAGAGCTTCAAGAAATTTGTTCACTTGAAGGGTTGTCTCGTTTTGCACCAAAACAAATAGCTGATTGGCTGTATGTTAAGAGAGTGAGAAGTATAGATGATATGACTAATATCTCTAAAAGTCATCGATCTATTCTCTCTCAAAAATATGATATTGTTTATCTCCCGATAGAAAAGGTTGCAAAATCTTCTGATGGGACTAAAAAATATCTATTCCCTGTCCACACTAACTCTTGTGTAGAAACAGTGATGATTCCCGATGATGATAGATCTACAATATGTGTCTCATCTCAAGCAGGGTGCAGAATGGGTTGTAAATTTTGTATGACAGGCAGACAAGGATTTAAAGGTAATTTGGATAGTGGAGAAATTATCTCTCAATTCCTCTCTATAGATGAGTCTGATATTTTAACAAATGCTGTTTTTATGGGGATGGGTGAACCGTTAGACAATATAGAGAATGTTTTTAAGGCGATAGAAATTTTAACTTCTGAATGGGGTTTTGCATGGAGTCCTAAGAGGATAACAGTCAGCACAATAGGAGTCAATGTTAAAAAACTTTTAGATTTTACAAAAGTTCATTTAGCAGTTAGTATGCATAACCCATTCCCACAAGAGAGGTTAGAAATGATGCCTTGCGAACATTCTAATCCATTAGACCAAACAATTAAACTTATTAAGAAATATGATTTCAAAGGGCAGAGAAGGGTTAGTTTTGAGTATATTATGTTTGACGGATTAAATGACACGAAAAGGCACGCCGATGCTATAGTGCAGAAACTAAAAGGTTTAGAGTGTAGGGTAAATTTAATACGGTTTCACGATATAAAGGATACAAAGTTCAAATCTTCTCCAGAGTTTGTAATTGAGAAGTTTAGAGAGAGGCTAAATAATGCAGGTATAACTACTACAATCCGTGCCTCTAAAGGTGAAGATATTTCTGCAGCTTGTGGAATGTTAAGTGGAAAAATAAATAAAGAATTAAATATATGAGAAAGATTTTATTTCTGTTGCCATTATTAACTGCAATACTATCGGGACAAATAGCTTATTCTCAAGTTAGTAAAGGGACACAGCAAAAAGATGTTAAAGTTGCTTTAGTATTATGCGGAGGGGGTGCAAAAGGGGTTGCCCATATAGGTGCATTAAAAAAAATAGAAGAAGTTGGTATTAGACCCGATCTTATAGTGGGTACTTCAATGGGGGCACTTGTTGGAGGGATGTATGCTATGGGTTACTCTGCAAATCAGTTAGATTCTATAGTTAGTAATTCAGATTGGAATTATCTTTTATCAGATGAAATAAAACGCTCTTATGTGAGTTTTTCAAAAAAGAAATTAGATGATGTCTATCTAATAAATCTCCCTTTTTATAACCTTAGGTCTAAAGGACAATCGTTAGAAGATATTAGTTTTCTAAAAACTTTACCTGCAGGATATGTGAGTGGAAATAATGTTCTTAACCTTCTTAATGGCTTAGCAATAGGGTATCAAGACTCATTGAATTTTAAAGATTTGCCAATAAGTTTTGCTTGTATCGCGACAGATTTATCTACAGGAGAAGAGGTTGTTTTAGATAGAGGTTCTCTCCCTTTAGCATTGCGTGCAAGTATGGCAATCCCAGGTTTTTTTGCCCCTGTGGAGATAGATGGTAAAGTTTTAGTTGATGGTGGAGTAGTAAACAATTTTCCTGTAGATATAGCAAGAAAAATGGGGGCGAATGTGATAATAGGAATAGATGTTCAGAATGATTTATCATCTCCCGAAAATTTAAAATCTATAGATGCAGTTTTGCTACAACTTGTTGGACTTTTGGGAAATGAAAAATTTTTAGAAAATAAACGAGATATAGATATTTATATAAAGCCGGATGTTTCTGAATTTGGGACTTTGAGTTTTAATCCCGATGCGGTAGCTACTTTAATGACAAATGGCTACGAAGCAGCACAAGAAGTTGAAACAGAACTTGTAACTTTAAAAAATATAATTAGTAAATCTAATCGCGATAATATAGATGGAGACAATAATAAGGCTAAAGAAATTTATAAATCTTCATTTAAAGTAGGCATAATAGAGACAGAAGGGGTTGATGATTGGGATAAAAAATGGTTATTAAACTTAGCAGGTCTTAAAGACAGTTCTGTAATTACTGGTTCTCAAATAAATAGAGCAATATCTATTTTTAATGGGACTAAGGCTTTCTCTAATGTAACATATAAATTGAGTTTGTTAAACGACGGGAAGAATGATGATACTTATAAGCTATTATTCTCTTTTACTCAAGGTCCTACAAATGTATTAAGTTTGGGAGCGAGGTATGATTCGGAGGAGGCAGCAGCTTTATTACTCCATCTTGGAGTGCATCAATACGATTTTCATGGCTCTAAATTAGATTTTACAACAAGGTTAAGTTATAGCCCTTATATAAAACTCTCTTATTCATATTTATTTAGAAAATTCCCAAGATTTGATATTGAATATGAATTCTCTAAAAGAGATGTGAACATTTATAGTAATAAGAATTCAAGAAATAACTTAGAGTATATATATAATGCTGTAGATGTTGGATTTGCAAATATTAAGTATGTGAGATATTTTGACATTAAAATGGGTGCAAAGTTCCAGAACTACAATTTTACAAGGATCTTAACCAGTATATTTGATTATTCTGCACGACCCTTAAAAGCTAAGAATTATTTATCTACTTATATAGAGGGATTTATGGATACAAGAGATAATAAGACATTCCCCTCTTCTGGTAGTTACTTAGAAGCTAAGGCTGCTTGGTATTTTCATGCGTTTCATCCTAATTTTAAGAATATTATTGAAGCTCAGATAAATTTTGAAAGTGCTTTACACCTTGGTAATAATTTTGTTTTGTTACCTCAAATATATAGCAGGACGGCCTTTAGGAATCCCGAGGAGGCACCACTAAGGAATTTTATAGGAGGTTCACATGCAGGGAGATATATTGCTCATCAAATGCCTTTTATTGGTATCAACTATGCAAATCTATTTGATAATTCAGTCACTATTTTGAGAGGTGATATAAGGAAAAAGATAGGCAAGAATCATTATATATACGCAATTGCAAATTATTTAAGGCATTCCGAGCATTTTCATGAAATATTTAATAAAAATGCTGGTGGCTACTGGGGTTTTGGGGCTCAATATTCGTTTGATTCTCCGTTAGGTCCTATATCGTTCAATGTGCATTGGAGTGATTATAATAAAAATAAGGTTGGGGCATATTTGTCGTTAGGTTATTTCTTTTAGTTAAGTAAATAGATTTATCTCTTTAAGTTATAAAATGGATGAGCGAGTTGCCTATTTAAAATTAGCTGCCGAGTGTTCAGTGCAGGAGATTTCCTCTTTTCAGGCAAAGGAAAAGTTGAGGAGGTGGTTGAAGCTCAGCGATGAAAATTTATCTAAAGCTGATAAGATTCTCTCAAAGCTTATCGCTGAATCTTATATAAATGACAACCGTTTTTTAGAGGCATTTATAAATGACAAATTAAAATTCTCTTTATGGGGACCGCAAAAAATTGAGGAAAAATTGGTTTTAATTGGGTTTTCTAAAGAATTGGTACAAAACGAATTAGAGAAATGTAATAAATTGGTAGAAGAGGTTTTTACAACACTTGTAAATAAAAAAAGAGAGGAATTAGAATCTAAGCGTTCTGTTTTGTTAAAGAATTTGGAGAAAAAATATAATCTAAAAACAGAAAAGATAAGGGGTTCTTTGGAGACTTTTAAAAAAAAGTTAGAATCTATCGGCGATAGAAATTCTGAAGAGTATAAAAAAATCTACAAAAAGTATTATTCAGAAAAACAGAAACTTATAAAATTGCAGATAGAATTAAAAAATAGTTCATACACTATTCAGATTAAAGAAAAAGGGAAAATATTGGCTTTTCTAAAGAGTAGAGGGTTTGCCGGTAAATATCTGACAGATATTTAAAAAAAGGGACAAAATTTATTTGTCCCTTTTTTGCAGATTTTAAAGTATATCTATTGCACATATTTCTTAAAGAAATCGTTTCCTTTATCATCTACCAATATAAATGCAGGGAAGTCTGTAACCTCTATTTTCCAGATAGCTTCCATACCCAATTCAGGATACTCTATGCACTCAACCTTTTTAATATTATTTTGTGCAAGGATTGCTGCAGGACCTCCAATACTACCCAAGTAGAAACCACCATGTTTTTTACATGCATCTGTAACTTGCTGGCTTCTATTGCCTTTAGCAAGCATAATCATACTTGCACCGTGGCTTTGGAAAAGATCTACATAAGGATCCATTCTTGCGGCAGTAGTAGGGCCGAATGAACCACTTGGCATACCTTGAGGAGTTTTTGCCGGTCCAGCGTAAAAAACAGGGTGGTCTTTAAAATACTGCGGCAAACCCTCTCCGCTATCAAGCCTTTCTTTTAGTTTAGCATGGGCAATATCACGAGCCACTATAATAGTTCCATTTAGACTTAACCTTGTAGAGACAGGATATTGAGTTAAAATTTTAAGAACATCTTTAATTGGTTGATTTAAATCTATTTTAACAGCATCTCCTTCTCCTGCAGCACGGAGTTCTTCTGGAATAAGACGGGTAGGATTGTCATCTAACTTTTCTATCCAGATACCATCTTTATTGATTTTTGCTTTTATGTTTCGGTCTGCTGAACAACTTACCCCTAATCCAATAGGGCAACTTGCTCCATGACGAGGAAGTCTGATGATTCTTATATCGTGAGCAAAATATTTTCCTCCAAATTGAGCCCCAAGCCCTATTTTGTAAGCCTCTTGAAGCACTTGATTCTCAAGTTCAACATCTCTAAAAGCTCTACCACTTTCGTCTCCACAAGTAGGGAGAGAATCGTAATAATGAGTAGAAGCGAGCTTAACTGTTAATAAGTTTTTTTCTGCAGATGTTCCACCAATTACAAATGCAATGTGATATGGTGGGCAAGCCGCAGTCCCAAGGCTTTTCATTTTCTCTACTAAGAAAGGGACAAGCGTATCGGGATTAAGGACAGCTTTTGTCATTTGATATAGATAACTTTTATTAGCTGAGCCTCCGCCTTTTACAACGCATAAAAACTTATACTCCATCCCTTCTCCCGCCTCAATGTCAATTTGTGCGGGAAGATTACATTTTGTATTTATCTCTTTGTACATTGTTAGAGGGGCATTTTGACTATATCGGAGATTCTCTTCTGTATAAGTTTTATAGACACCTTTAGAGAGAGCCTCTGCATCGTCATATCCTGTCCAAACTTGTTGCCCTTTTTCTGCATGTATAATAGCTGTTCCAGTATCTTGACAGAAAGGGAGTTTCCCCTTTGCTGCAACCTCTGCATTGCGTAAAAATTGTAGAGCTACATATTTGTCGTTATCAGAAGCTTCTGGGTCTGATAAAATTTTAGCGACTTGCTCGTTATGAGCAGGTCTTAAAAGAAAATTAACATCTCTAAAGGCTACATTTGCAAGTTTAGAAAGCCCTTCTGCCTCTACTTTTAAAATCTGATGACCTTCAAAATTTCCTACACTTACATAATCTTTTGTAAGCAGATAATATTCAGTTGTATCTTTGCCAAGTTGAAACATTGGTGCATATTTGTAAGAATCCATAATATATATCTCCTTTTGTTAGTTACTTTTTTATTTTTATATCTGTATAATATATCAAATTCTGTTAATCTATTTTGTTTCTCCCATTAAAAAAGATTTCATGAAAGGGTTGAGGTCTCCGTCGAGAACACTTTGAGTATCTGAGGTTTCGTAGCCTGTGCGTAAGTCTTTTACCATTTTGTAAGGATGAAGTACATAGCTCCTGATTTGTGAACCCCATTCAATTTTTTTCTTCTGCCCCTCAAGTTCTGCCTGTTTCTCCTTTTTCTTTTGAAGCTCTAAATCATAAAGATGTGATTTAAGAATTCTAAGTGCATTCTGTTTGTTATCTAATTGGGAACGACTCTCTGTATTCTCTACAACTATACCTGTTGGTATATGTTTAACACGAACACCGGTCTCAACCTTGTTTACATTCTGCCCACCTGCCCCGGAGGAGCGGAATGTATCCCATTCTAAATCTGACGGATTTATAACTATCTCAATAGTTTCATCTACAAGAGGATACACAAACACAGAAGAGAAAGTAGTTTGCCTTTTTCCTTGCGCATTAAAAGGGGAGATTCTAACAAGTCTATGTACCCCATTTTCCCCTTTAAGGTATCCATAAGCGTAATCGCCTTCAATTTGCAAGGTTGCCGATTTTATTCCTGCCTCATCGCCATCAAGAATGCCGAGCCACGTGTTGACATCATCGCCCAC
>CAMNNS010000084.1 GCA_946545765.1 uncultured Bacteroidales bacterium
GCAGCTGGTGCTGTTCACGGTTCGCTTCAAGCGGGTGTTCTTACCACAACATTTACAGCATCTCAAGGGTTGCTTCTAATGATTCCAAATATGTATAAAATTGCTGGGGAGTTACTTCCGACAGTATTTCATGTAACAGCAAGAAGCCTCGCGACCCATGCTCTCTCTATATTTGGAGATCAACAGGATGTAATGGCAGTTCGCCAAACAGGTTTTGCGATGATTGCTTCTGCAAGTGTTCAGGAGGCAATGGATTTGGGTGCAGTTGCCCATCTGGCAACAATTAAATCTTCTGTACCATTTGTACATTTCTTTGACGGATTTAGGACCTCTCACGAGATTCAAAAAATAGAGGTTCTTCCAGAGAATGAATTAAAGAAAATGATTAGTACAAAAGCTCTTTCAGCGTTTAGAAAAAAAGCGTTAAACCCTAATAAACCTGTTACAAAAGGGACAGCTCAAAATGCTGATGTATATTTCCAAGAGACTGAGGCAAGGAATCCATATTATGCAGAGGTGCCAAATATTGTAGCAAGATATATGGGAGAAATTGGAGAGGTTACAGGGCGTCACTATCTACCATTTGATTATTATGGAGATCCTAATGCCGAGAATATCATTGTTGCAATGGGTTCTGTTACAGATACAATCAGAGAGGTTGTAGAACATCTAAATGAAAAAGGGTCAAAAGTGGGTGTTATAGTGGTTAGATTATATCGTCCGTTTAGTGCTCATTACTTCTTAAGAGTTTTACCAAAGAGTGTTAAGAAAATAGCAGTATTAGATCGTTGTAAAGAGCCAGGTAGTGTTGGTGAACCACTTTACTTAGATGTAAAAGCAACTCTTGCAGAAGTTGGTAGCAAGATAAAAGTTTATGGTGGTAGATATGGTTTATCTTCTAAAGATACATCTCCTGCACAAATTATTGCAGTATTTGATAACCTTAAAAAGAAGGAGCCAAAGAACTCGTTTACCATTGGTATTGTTGATGATGTAACCTTCTTATCTCTACCTCAAAAAGAGGAGATTTCACTTGCCAAGAAAGGTACTTATGAGTTAAAATTCTTTGGACTTGGTTCAGATGGTACAGTTGGTGCAAATAAAAATACAATCAAGATTATCGGTGAGACAACAAATAAATATTGCCAAGCCTATTTTGATTACGATTCAAAGAAATCGGGTGGTTATACTTGTTCACACCTAAGATTTGGAGATAATCCTATTACTTCTCCATATTTAGTTTCTACTCCAGATTTTGTTGCTTGTCATGTCCCTTCATATTTAACAAAATACGACATACTTAGAGGGGTTAAAAAAGGTGGGACTTTCTTATTGAATAGTTTATGGAATGAGGAGGAGACAATTAAGAGATTACCCGACTTTATTAAAGGTCAGATATATAAAAAGAAACTTAAATTCTATATTATCAATGCAACTAAAATTGCAGAAGAGATAGGTTTAGGTAATAGGACCAATACAATTCTACAAAGTGCTTTCTTCAAAATTACAGGAATTATCCCTTATGAGAACGCTGTAAAAGAGATGAAGAAGATGATAGAAAAGAGCTATGGCAAGAAAGGCGAGCAAGTTATAAATATGAATAATGCTGCGGTGGATAGAGGTGGTGAGTATATTCAAGTGAGTGTCCCTGCAGAGTGGAGTCAATATGAAATGGCTAAGTTCCAACCAGATTCTTACAAAAGAATGGCTCCAGAATGGGTTAAGAAAATTGCAGATCCTGTTAATGCACAATGTGGTAATGACTTGCCAGTTAGTGCTTTCCAAGAATTCCCTGATGGTACTATCCCAGCAGGAACTGCAGCCTATGAGAAAAGGGCTATCGCGACACATATACCTTCTTGGGATTCTTCAAAATGTATTCAGTGTAATCAGTGTGCGGCGATATGTCCTCATGCAGCAATAAGACCTTTCTTAACAACTGAGGCAGAGTTAGCAAAAGCTCCTAAGTGTTTAAAGAGTGCAAAAGGTACAGCACAGTTAAAAGATTATTTCTTTACAATGCAAGTAGATCCATCTGATTGTACAGGTTGTGGTAATTGTGTTGATGTATGCCCTGCTAAAGAAAAGGCATTAACTATGTTACCAGCCGAGACTCAGATGGTTGAACAGAAGAACTTTGATTGGTTACATTCAAAAGTTGGTTACAAAGATAATATCTTACCAAAAGAACAAAATATTAAGAATTCTCAATTCGCTCAACCATTATTTGAATTTTCTGGTGCTTGCTCTGGTTGTGGGGAAACACCATATATAAAACTTATATCACAGCTATTTGGTGATAGAATGATGGTTGCAAATGCAACAGGTTGTACCTCTATCTATAGTGGTTCGTTCCCTGCATCTCCATATTGTACAGATAAAAATGGAAGAGGTCCAGCGTGGGCAAATTCTCTATTTGAAGATAATGCAGAATTTGGTTTAGGACAAAGAGTTGGTTTTGCAAGATTGAGAGCTACTTTAGAACAAAGAGTAGTAGATGCTCTATCTGATGATAAATGCACTCCTGATGTTAAAAACCTATTAAAGAAATGGTTAGATAATAAGAATAATGTGGCAGTTTGCAAAGAGATAGCCGATAAACTTCCAGAGGCTTTGAAAGAATGTAAATGCTCTTGTTGCAAAGGAATTATGGAGTACATAGATTGTATAATCCCTCGTTCACAGTGGATTATAGGTGGTGATGGTTGGGGTTATGATATTGGATATGGAGGATTAGATCATGTACTTGCAAGTGGTGAAAATGTAAATGTTCTCGTTGTAGATACAGAAGTTTATTCAAATACAGGAGGACAATCCTCTAAGAGTACTCCGGCAGGGGCAGTTGCAAAATTTGCTACAAGTGGTAAGAAAATACGCAAAAAAGATTTGGGTATGATGGCAATGAGTTATGGTTATGTTTATGTAGCTCAAGTTGCAACAGGTGCAAGTCAAGCTCAATTCTTGAATGCTTTAAAAGAAGCTGAGGCATACGATGGACCATCATTGATAATTGCTTATGCTCCATGTATAAATCATGGTTTGAAATTAGGTATGGGACATAGTCAGCTTGAAGAGAAGAAAGCGGTTGAATGCGGATATTGGCAACTTTACCGCTACAATCCATCTGTTGCAGAAGGGAATAATCCATTTACCCTTGATAGCAAAGAACCAGATTGGACTAAGTTCCAAGATTTTATCAGGAGTGAGGTAAGATATTCTTCTCTTCTTAAAACATTCCCTGCTCAGGCAGAAGAGTTATTCTCTTTAACAGAGAAATATGCTAAGATGCGTTATGAGGGTTACAAGAAATTATCTGAGAAATAAGAGTATTGTGCTGAACAATATAGTGTAATAGCTATGAATAAAAATTAGACCGTCTTATTTTTAGGCGGTCTAATTTTTATAAACCATATGAATAGTTATATGGATAAGAATGGTAAGTTTTTCTATTTTTTTGGTTCTATTGTAGTAAATATGATTTAAATAAATTATATTTGTTATGAGTGAGTTTAATTAGAATAATAAATACAAATATGAAAACGAAAAATGTATCTTTTTATACCCCAATGGGTTTGGTAAATGTAGAACATCTTGCACATGGTAGTCTTCACTTTGAATGGGAGGGTATGCATATTTATGTTGATCCTTATTCAGATGTTTATGATTACTCAAACTGCAAGAAAGCAGATTTGATAATTTTAACTCATGCTCATACAGATCACTATGACACAAAAGCTATAGAACAAATTGCTATGCCTAATACAACATTTTTAGTTAGTAAAGGGGTGGCAACTTGTATAGAGAATGATCTTCTCTCGATGAGTCAGGGAATTGCTAAAGACGACCAAGGAAACAATATAGAGAAATTGGATTTAGATAACAATAAGTTGAATGTAGATCCCTCTACAAATCTTGTTAATATGTTCATAATCCCTAAGTTGCGTCATTGTAATGTAATTACCTTGTTAAATGGGGAGAGTGCAATTTGTGCAGGGATTAAAATAACATCTGTCCCAGCATATAATATTAACAGAAAAAGAGATAATGGTAAACCTTTCCATATAAAAGGTGAAGGGAATGGGTATATATTAGATATGCAAGGATTTGAGTTTTACATTGCAGGAGACACAGAATTTATCCCTGAAATGAAAGAGTTATCTCCCGACTCTGCAAGATTTAAAGGGGGTTTAGATGTGGCTTTTTTACCTAAAAATCTTCCTTATACAATGAGCGATGAAGAGTTTATAGATTTAGCTAATTTATTGCGTCCTAAATATTTATTCCCGATACATTATTTTGATATAGATACTCAAAAGATAAGAAAAGGGGTAGATACAGGGATTACTTTGTATGTAGATGGCGAGGTGATAAATTAGGCTTATCCTTATAGTTTAATCTTCTCCCATAAATAATTAGGTATTAATCTCCAAAGAAAGACTAATACTTTATATCTCCAATCTATTATACAGGTTCTATTTTTTCTATAGATAGCTTTTACAATTTTTTTAGCACATTTTTTAACCTCTATTAGCATAGGATATTTGTGTTCAGATGAGTTAATAAATGCAGTCTTAACAAACCCCGGTCTAATGTCTGTAAAATAAATTGGGAGTTTTTTACGTTTTGCTAATTGACTTAGTGCAGTAATATATTTAAAATTAAAAGCTTTTGTGGCAGAGTATGATGCGGCTGGTCCCAGACCGTTATAACCAGCAATAGAACTAATTATAGCTATTTGATATTTAGCCTCTTTGTTTAAAGTATCATTGTGTATAGTTTCAAAATATTTATATACGCTCGCAATCATTCTTGTAAATCCTGTCACATTTGTATTGCATGTTATTAGTTCTTTATCTATATCTAATTCTTCATTATGCCATCCTATTCCTGATGAGTGAAAATATAAATCTAAGCCACCTAATTTGTCTATGAGATTTTTTAATTTTTCTGGGGCTTCATTTTTTGTTATATCTATAACCTCGTAAGCAACAAGTTGTTGTGTGTCTTCATCTTTTTTGTAATCAGAAGATTTATTATAAGATTTCTTACTATTTAATAAATTAGATAGCTCAATTAAATTCTCCTCTCTTCTCCCTGCAATTCCTATGCTCCAGCCATCATTCCATAAAATATTAGCAACTTCATATCCTATTCCGCTTGTTGCCCCAACAATTATCGCTTTTTTATAATTCATCTGTAATAATTTTAAAAAATAAACATTATCGCCACACCTGCGATACTTACTATACTCCCGATAATTTGTTTCGCATTAACCTTTCTTTTGTACAGAATATAATCTGGAAGAATGATTACAATTGGGACCATACTAAGAATAGTAGAGACAAAGGCAGCACTTGCGTAATTTAATGCTATTAAAGAGAATACAACGCCAAGAAAAGTGGCAAAAAATGCCGCAAAAGATGTTGGCATAATTAGTCTTTTTGTTTTGCAGAAACTAAAAAATTCACTCCATCCCTTTCTTACACATACAACAATTGCAAGTATAGCAACAGAGGTCATCAATCTTATCATAGTAGAAGAGAGGGGTATATATATACTACTTTCACTTAATGATACAATATCTAACGAATCGCGATAAAAATTCATTCCTACTTTACTTAAAACAAGTCCACTACCTTGTCCAACAGCAGCAATAAAAGCAAGAACTACCCCCTTGGCAGGAATATCTATGTGCATTTTCTTTGAGCTACCGCTATCTTTTGAAACTATGCAAATAACTATACCAGATATAGTTAGAAGTATCCCTAAAACAGATATTATGCTTAGTCTTTCATCTAAAAAGAAAAATCCTAATACAGCGGCTATAATAGGTCCTGATGTCATAATTATGCCGGTAAGCCGTGCCGAGATCATTTTATAGGCATTTACCATTGCGACATCACAGATGGCAAAACCTGTTAAACCAGAAAGAAATAGCCAGAACCATGTTTTGGAATTCGCCCCTAAAGGATAAAAAGAGCCACTTACAAATAATAAGAAGATAGAGATAAATAGAGTTGCAATTATACATTTGGATAAATTTATGTTAATGGAACTTCCTCCTCTTCTTCCAACAAGTTCAAATACAACTGCTGAAAGAGTCCATAACAATAAAGTTAAAATAGCAATTAATCCACCGGTAGTAGAGATCATAGAATTTACAGATTTAGTTCCTTTTTAGATACCTCAAAATTATTTATGGCTAAAGGCAACCTTAGAGGTTGTTATCTAAGCCTCTATGCAAAATTAAGTATAAAATTTGATTTTGTAATTAAAATACAAACTTTCTTTTTAGAGAGTTTGCTCCTCTAAACCATTTCTTTAACATTAAAATGACCTAAATTTGTTTCTCGAAAATAAAGTAGCATTTACAACTTGAATCTTAAAAAAAAATTGTCAGTTATTATTATTATTATTATTATTATTATTATTATTATTATTATTGCGGAAAATATTTTTAACAATTTATGATTATGAAAAGAATTTTAACAGTTACATTAGTATTTGCACTTGTTGCATTTGTTTTCT
>CAMNNS010000085.1 GCA_946545765.1 uncultured Bacteroidales bacterium
CTCTTTGAGGCAAAAAATTTAAAACATCAATTTCTTTAATATCTGTTATCTCTTTCATAATAATAGTTAATTAGCCTATAAATTTAGTAAATCTTAAATACTCCCACAAAGGACCTTTCATCCCTTTATTTCTATACCTTTGTATTATATTCTGAGACACATCATTAGGAAAAACCCAATTGTGTCCTGTCTTTTTAGCATTCTCCTCTATCTTTGTAATATCAACATTTTTAGAGATATAAAAATGAGGGATTAACAAATCGTTATCATCTTTAATTATCCCTTCCTCCTTAGCAATCTCAGACAAACGGGTATTAGGATATATTCTCATACCTATATAAGGAAATGATACTGAATTATTCAGCAACTTTGAGTGTTCATAACTTTCATTTAAGGTCGCCTCTGTCTCTCCATAACCTGCGAGTATCATAAAATGAGAATAAAATATTCCTAAATCATCACACATTTTTGACTTTTCTAAAACCTCTTCCCATGTAAAATTCTTCCCATAATTTTTGAGTTGAGTATTACTGAATGATTCTGTTCCAAACTCAATATGGGTAAGACCAGATTTTTTGTACAGTTCCAAATCGCGATAAGTAAGCTCTGAATTTGGTGCAAAATATGCTCCCCAATTTATCTTTACTCCGCTCTCTATTAGTTTATTACAGAGTTCGTAATTATAGCTTCTTTTCATATTAAAGACAGAGTCTGTAAAGAAAAAATAGTTAATCTTATACTTATCGTATAAATCTTTAATAACAGAAACTATCTTATCGGGATTAAGAGTTCTTACAACTTTCCCCTCAATAATAGGATAACTACAATAGATACAATGATGCGGACAACCTCTTTTTGTTTGAATATTTAACATCCCACTCTGTTTCCAATAAAAATCTATAGTCTCTTTATCAAACTGTAAATCTATTGAAGTAAGATATTTATCGCGATTATTTAACAAAACTTTTCCTTCTAAATTTCTCCAAACAAGACCTTGAATCTTGCACAAATCATTTTCTATAGTGTAGTCTTTATTTTTATAAAATTTATTATCTAAATCCTCTTTTGTATATATCTGTTTGTTAATTAGAAGTTTTAACAGATCAGTTAGAGAAACCTCTCCCTCTCCTTTCATACCAAAATCTAAATCTAATTCTTTAAGGAGAATCTCGGGAAAAATAGAATAACCTGCTCCACCCCCACTAATCAATGTATTGGTCTGCTCTCTAACACAATTCACAATCTGCTTATACCAAATGACAAATTTATTCTCTTTCCATTGTTCTAAATTATCTATATTCCTCATTGATATACAGATATGGGCATAATTGCACGAGTTTATTTTATCCTTTAGCCCATCTAATGAGGTAAAATTCATATCTGCAATATCTACCACATCAGCTCCAAAAGAATTATCTAAAGCGGTTTTTAAATAAGAGATACCCAATGGATAGATTGGGTATGGATCTTTATAAGTATTTGCAGATATAAAAAGAATTTTCATGCCCCCTTCTCCCAGAAATTATAAAAATTAAACCACTGATACGGATATAATTCAAGAGTCTCCTCTAAAGTTTTCACAAAAGCCTTCCCATACTCTTTGGCAATCTCATTTCTCCCTTTAATAGAAGAATCTATCTCCAATGGTTTAAGAATTAACTTGTAATGAAAATTTTTTTTCTCTCTCATCACAAACATGGTGAGAATTTTTGCCTTATATATTTGTGCAATATGATAAATCCCAATCGGGAATAGGGCTTTACCACCTAAAAAGGGATAACTCTCTATCTTATTGCCCGTCAAAATTCTATCTGCTGTTAAAGTTATTGCCTCACCTTTGTTTAACGCCTCTGATATTTCAAAAATATGTGATATGTCGTCATTTACAGAAATTATACTTATATTGTTTTTAGCCATATTAGTGGCTCTTAATTTTTGAAGCTGTAGGCTCTCATTTCCAAAAGCTATTACTTTTATCCCCCTCTCTGTTTTACCACCAATGTAAGATGAGATTTCATAATTCCCGATATGAGCACTTAAAATTATTAAAGGTTCTTTAGAATTTAAATATTTGACAAACTCTTCTGTTTGGTTATCATCTATTACAAATCTCTTATGTTTACCTGCAAAAACATAGAACCTATCTATAAAGTTCTTGGCAAATATCAAATGATTTTTGTAAGTGGCATACAGAGATTTAACAGAAGAATAATTACGCCTGATTCTAAAATAGGAATAAATTGATTTTGCTCTATCTCTTGCAAAGAGCATATAATAAATAGCAACTATAGGGAGTATAAAATAGATCACTCTAATATTTACACAGCCTAATAATAGATTTAATCTTTTTAATGAGGAATCTGTACCCTCTGTCCTACCACTCCATTGATGATTTTTCATCACTAAGTATTTAATCCACCGTTTATTTCAATTACTTGTCCTGTAATATAAGCAGCCTCTTCTGAGACTAAAAACTTTACTAAAGAGGCAACTTCATCTGCTGTTCCAAATCTACCTGCTGGAATAGTCTCGATAAGTTGCTCCTCATTAAGTTCTTTTGTCATATCTGTAGTAATGAAACCGGGAGCAACCGCATTCACTGTTACTTTTCTTTTAGCTACCTCTAATGCAAGTGCTTTAGTCGCAGCTATTAAACCCCCTTTAGCGGCAGAGTAATTAGTTTGTCCTTGCATTCCCCTTACACCCGACAATGATGCTACATTGATAATTCTTCCCCACTTCTTCTTAGCCATTGGGGTTATTACCTTTCTTGTAACTCTAAAAAAACCATTTAGATGTGTATTTATAACAGAATACCAATCGTCATCTTCCATCCACATTAAGAGGTTATCTTTTCTTATACCAGCATTATTAACAAGAACAGCAATATAATCATCTTTATGAGAATCCATCCAACTATCTAAAGCATTGTCTGTTTGGTCATTATCCGCAACATTAAATTTGAGTAATTCGGCAATACCGCCCTCTTTCTCTATCTCTTCTTTAACACTATTTGCTGCAGAGTCATTATTAACATAATTTATAATTATGCCATAACCCTCTTTCGATAATTGTTTACATATAGAGGCTCCTATTCCCCTTGAACCTCCTGTTATTAAAGCATATTTCATAATCAAAAAATTGTTGTTTCTAAAAATTATGATTTCAAGTAATTTACAATATCCCTAATCTGTTGATATTTAGGCGTATCATCACTAAATTTAGGGACAATTTTTCTAATATCTGAATAAACCTTATAAGATTTTGAAGATAATTTTTTACTAATTTTTAAATAGTCTATAGCTTGACATAGGGCAATCATTTGAATACTCATAACCTGAAAGCTATTATCTATAACCCTCGCAGCTATTTCTGCAGAGTTTGTACCCATACTAACAACATCTTGATTATCATTGTTATTAGGAATACTATGAACACTCATCGGGAATGATAAAGTCTGGCACTCAGCTGTGGTAGATGTTGCTGTAAACTGAGATGCTTGTAGCCCATAGTTCAAACCCAATTTCCCAAGATTTACAAAAGGGGGCAAAATCCCATTAATTCTATCGTGGAAAATGTAATTCATTTGTCTCTCACAAAGCATTGTTAGTTTTGTTATTGCAATCTTTAGTTTATCCATCTCAAACGATATATAGTCTCCATGGAAATTTCCACCATGATAAACATTTTTACCTTTTGGATCTATGATTGGATTATCGCAAGCTGAATTTAGTTCATTAACAACTACTTTCTCACAATTAAGAATTTCATCATATATAGGTCCAAGTATCTGAGGGATACACCTTAAAGAGTAATAAGACTGAACCTTTTGTTTAAAAACTTTCTCTGTTCTTGCATGAAAAAGCTCTGTCTCTCTTTTTTTAAGGCATTTACTATCTTTTGAGAATGAGCGTAATAACCTTGCCACCTCTGTTTGCCCAAAATGTCTTTTAACAGTATTTAATTTTTCAGAGATAAAGTCATCGTAAGAAGATGTTACCTCATTTATCATTAAAGAAGTAGCTATACTATGATTGAATAACTTTTTTGCCAACGATAAATTAACAAGGGCAATACCTGTCATCATAGATGTGCCATTTGTAACGCTAAGCCCTTCTCTTATATGTATTTGAAATGGTTTTAAATTATTCTCTTTAAGCACTTTTTTTGTAGGACAAAGGGTAAATTCTCCTTTCTTATCTCGATAAAAGACCTCACCTTCACCAATTAAACAGAGAGCAATATGTGCTAATTGGACTAAATCACCACTTGCACCAACGCTACCATGCTCAGGAATCATCGGATAAATTTCTCTATTTAGAAACTCTACAATAAGATTTACTAAATCTATATGTACCCCTGAGTAGCCTTGTAAAAAGGTTGATAGCCTTGCTAATAATGCCCCTCTTACATATATAATATCTAAAGGTTTTCCAGCACCTGTAGAATGGCTCCTTATTATGTTATACTGCAACTGTTTTAAATCTGAATCCTCTATCCGCCATTGAGCCATTGGACCAAAACCTGTATTTATTCCATAGATAATTTTATCTTTCTCAAAATCTTTTAGAAAGTTATAACATTCCACAACTTTCTTAACAACTTTTGAATCTAAAGTTATCTTCTCTGTGTCAAAAATAATTTTCTCTGCTTGTTCAAAAGAGATATTAGATGATACCTTTATCATTGTTAATGTTATTAAGTTGATAAATAAATTGCTCTGCCTCTTTTATTTGTTCTATTTTTCCTACATCAAACAACTTTAAGTTTGATATATTTTCCCCTTTAATTACAAATGCTTGGGCTATAGATAAATAGAAATCAACTATAGAGAATTTCTCCCCAAAGTCTTCCATAGCTTTAAATATATCGGGAGAAATAATATGGATACCTGCAAATGGAAAAGCAAATAATTCTCTATTTTTTAATTCGTTAAAAGGTGTTTGAAGAATCTCTTGAAAAGGTGATTTTATTTGTTCAAGTTTACTGTTCATCCACCCCACTAATTTCATATTTTTATCAAACAAGAATTTTCTATCTGTAGTTCTCTCACTTACCACAATTGTTGCCAAATGAGATAGAGTTCCATTATTGTCATTCTTAATCTCAGTTGCCACTTTTTTGTATAGCTCCCCGAGATTAATGTTAGAAAAAATATCTACATTATGTACCAAAATGGGTTCTCCATCATAAAGTAAACTTTTTGCTTTTTTTATACCTCCACCTGTATCTCTCAATAAATCAGATTCGTCAGAAAAGTTAATAGTTAAATTAAGTTCTTTTCTTTTTTCTAAAAAAATTGATACCCACTCCTTTATCATATTGCCAAAAGAGTGGATATTTATCACAATGTCATTAAATCCATATTTGTGGAGGTTTAATAATTGCCACTCCAAAAGTGGCTTTCCTGCTATTTCTACTAAGGCTTTTGGTTTTGTAGAAGTTAAAGGATATAGCCTTGTACCTAACCCTGCAGCAAAAATCAAAGCTTTCATAACTCTACAATTCTTTCTCTATATTCAACTCGCGATGAGTTAGTATAACTCTGACATTAAATTTCTTAGCAATATGTGCAGCAAGATGCTCTGCACAATAGACCGATCTATGCTGCCCCCCTGTACAACCAAAACTAACCTGAAGATGGGTAAACTTTCTCTCCATAAATTTTTTAACATGGGCATCAACTAAATCATAAACAGATGATAAATATTTCTTAATCCCACCTTCATCCTCTAAATACTTGATAACATTGTCATCCAAACCGGTAAACTGACGGAATTTCTCATATTTTCCGGGATTATCTAATGCTCTGCAGTCAAATACATATCCCCCACCATTTCCACTTGAATCCATAGGGATACCCTTTTTATAAGCAAAACTAAATATCTGAACCTCTAAATTATTCTCGCGTCTTAAATCTTTAAGTTGCCTCATCTTTGTGAGCTCCTCCAAAACTTTCTGAATGTATGGATATTCTGTAAAAGGTTTAGATATTAACTTCCTTAAATTATCTATTGCAAAAGGGACACTCTGCAAGAAATGAGGTTTTTTCTCAAAATAGCCTCTAAAGCCGTATGCACCAAGTACCTGCATAGTTCTAAAAAGGACAAATAACCTTAGATTTTTATTAAATTCTACATCAGATACTTTTACATATTTTTTAAGCTCTTTTTTATATGTATTTATGAGTTCTTCTTTAAGTTCTTCTGAATAATTTGCCTTAGCTTGCCAAACAAAAGAGGCTATATCATAATAAAAAGGACCTTTCCTACCCCCCTGAAAATCTATAAAATACGGCTTTCCTTTTACTATCATTACATTCCTCGCCTGAAAATCTCTATACATAAATGTAGATGCTCCACCCCACATTTTCATAAGGTCATCTGCCATTTTTTGCATATCCTCATGAAGCCGTATCTCACTAAAATCTAAGCCTGTTGTCTTTAAAAAGCTATATTTAAAATAGTTGAAATCAAACCATATATTTCTCTCATCAAATTCGGGCTG
>CAMNNS010000086.1 GCA_946545765.1 uncultured Bacteroidales bacterium
GACCATCTTATACTTGGTATAGCAGCTGATTATCAAGTTGCTATCGCTGCAAAGCAGTTAGACCCTCGCCCACTTACAAGGCTTTCTAACTTTGCAATAAGACCGTCTGTGGTTTGGGATTTTGACGGTCATCACTCCTTAGGTGCTCTTTTTAGGTATGGCAGCTATCGTGAGGATGGCTCTGCTACAAATCTGATTCACCTTACAGACCAAAAGGGTTGGGAGATGGTTGCACCAGGCTTCTTTTCAGAGGGAATGATTGCTTCTTTTGGCGGTATCAACAAGTTGCGTAACTACAACGCCAATTCGCTTGGAGCAGGAGCTCAGTATAGTTACAAGCAAGAGAGATTCAAGCTATTGCTCAACTGGGATTATATCTATAAGGTTGAGGATGTTACATGTAATTATACCAAACCTCAGATGAGTGGTACTGTTAAAGATTGGCGTTGGAATTTGGGTTTTGTTGTGCAGTATAATTTAACAGACTGTGACTTACTCTTTTTCAAGTATAATCATTCAAATAAAGATATAGATGGAATAGAGTATTTTCAAACCTACGACAATACCTATGAGATTCAGTCGTGGATTACAGATGCTAAATATGTACGCTCTAACTTCAATACTAAGATAAACAAGTTTAACTTAGATTATATGATAGGTAGGGGAGAAAATTCATATTCTTGGAAGTTTGGAATAGAGGGTGCCTTGTTCGACGATAATTATATCTACTATGTACCAGAGACCACACGTGAGATAAAGAAAACCCTATGGCAAGTAAACGCTTCGTATAATCTTCTTGCATCTGAAAAGAGTGATTTTATTTTTAACATTTTTGCAGGAGGTGCGAATAAAAACAAAGCAAGTTTCCACTATACCGGTCCAGGCAAGAACAACCCTGCTTATAAAGAGTTTGCAATGATGGATTTTTGGTATATGGCATCGAGTTATTTTAAACTTGGAGGAGATGTTTCATATAATTTTGCGGGTATAAAAGGGCTATCCTCTTTATTCGTAAAACTTGCTTATGAGTATATTAAGCCAAATGATGAACTCTTTAAAAAACGTAGCAATATTGGAATTAAAGTAGGTATTACATTCTAAGATTTTAAGTGATAGTTATTTATTGAAAAATTAAAACATTAACAAAAAAAGAATGATAAAAAGAATAGAATTAAAGTGTTACTTTTTGTTGCTTATAGTTTTTGCCCCATTTGCACTCTGTGCTCAGAACATAGAGAAACCAAATGTAAAAGGTAAAACATCATTCGCGATAGTAACAGATAGTAAGACACTACAAGAATGTAGTAAAGAAATAGCTGAATATAAGCAGACTATAGAATCTGAAGGGTTGCCATCTTTTGTAATCTCATCTGATTGGCAAACTCCTGAACAAGTAAAACAGATTCTTATAAAACTCTCCAAAGAAAACAATTTAGAGGGGGCAGTTTTCATAGGCGATGTGCCAATTGCTATGCTTATGAAAGCACAATTTTTAACCTCTGCCTATAAAATGGATGAGAGAAAAAATCCGCTTGAGGTGGTAGCTGTTCCATCTGATCGTTTTTATGATGATTTTGATCTAAAATTTAATAAGATAGCAGATTCTACAAAAGGGCTTATGCATTTTTATGAACTTGCTCCCGATTCTAATCCTTATATAGAATGTGATATTTATACAGGGAGAATAGTGGCACAAAAGAGCAATGGTTGCCCTTATAATCAGATTCGCAAATATTTAGAAAAGGCAGTTGCAGCTCATAAAGATAAAAACCAATTTAATCAGTTTATATCTTATACAGGACATGGCTCCTATTCAAACTCTATAACAGCTTGGAGGGCTGAGCAACAGATAGTTAATGAGCAGTTTGGAGATTTGTTCAAAACTCCTCGTATAGATGATGCAAGTGCTCGTTACATACGTTATAGTATGCAGGATTATATGAAGCCGTTTGTGATTAAAGAACTTAGGCGTCCCGATGCAGATTTTATGGTCTTTCATGAGCACGGAGATTTTCATAGAATGTATCTTTCGGGCTATCCCGAAGAGAGGAATCCAAAAGAGTATCTGAGCGTAACAATGCGTAGCTTTGCACGCAGAGACAGAGATATTGAGAAGACTCGCCAAAGAGCCGAGAAGTATGGACTTGATTCTGCTTGGTATGTGAACTACAACTCACCCGAATTGGTGGCTGCCGATTCGCTCTACGACTTGCAGACAGGAATAATTTTGGAGGAGGTAAATGATATAGCACCTAATGCACGTATGGTGGTTTTTGATGCTTGTTATAATGCCGATTTCCGCAATCCCGATTTTATTGCAGGTAAGTTCATTATGGCACCGGGCAAATGCATTGTAGGTTTTGGGAATAGTGTGAATGTATTGCAGGATAAATCTGCTTTTGATTTATTAGGATTGCTCAAAGATGGTGTTAGAGTTGGACTTTGGGCACAACATATCAATATCTTAGAGAGCCATATAATAGGAGACCCTACCTTTCATTTTGAACCATATCCAAACTCAGAGAATTTGAATGAGATATTCTCTATCAAAGATAATAGTTATTGGTTTGGCAGATTAGATGATCCAAATCCTGAGATACAGAATGTAGCTTTAATAAAACTCTTTGTGGGTAATTATAAAGATATTTCTGAGATTTTGTTAAACAAAGTTAAGCACTCTTCCTATGCAATAGTGCGTTACAATTCTCTTTATCTATTAGAAAAGTTAAATGATAAGAACTATTGGGAGGCTCTTAAACTTAGTACAAAAGATAGTTTTGAGTATATCCGTCGTATTGCCGTAACCAGAATGGGAAGCATTGGTGCTGAGGAATTTTTGCCTTATCTTATAGATACATACATAAATGACATTCACTCTGCAAGAATAATATTTAATGCAGGTAGCTCTCTGCTTTGTTTTGACACAGATAAGGCGGTAAAGGCAATAGAAGATTACTTTGCGAATAAGAACTATTTTAACGCATCAAAAGACAAAGATAGACTCCTTAAATTGGTTAAAGATAACCCTGGTAAAGAGTCTGTTACATCAATAGTGGATAGTGGAAAAAGTTCTCGTCATAGGGTATCTTATATACAGTTCTTACGCAACAGGCAATATCATCAAAATTTAGAAGAAGTACTTAAAGTGATGGAGAATCCTGCTGAGGATGAACTTATTAGGACAATGATTGCAGAAGCTGTAGCATGGTGGAGGCTCTCTTACAAGAGAGATAAGATTTTAGAAAGTTGCCGCAAGCTACTTACAGAAACTCAAACTCCGCAGCAAATGAGACCTGCTTTAGAGAGTGCAATAACTCGTTTAACATCAAATAAATAGGAGACAAGTATGAGAAAGATATTTTTATCAATAATTACAATTTTGCTCTCAGTTTCTTTGATGGGGCAGAATATAAAATTAGAGAAGCCTACTTCCAAAAGGGGTAATGCTTTTGCAATAGTTATAGATAACACCACTTATTCAAAAGTGCAAAAACAGCTCTATTCTTATCGCGATGCGTTACAAGAAGATAATCTTGCAACTTACATATTAAGAGGTGATTGGGAGGATCCAATGCAAGTAAGAAATGAACTTGAAAAACTCTACAGAAAAGCCAAGAATTTAGAGGGAATAGTTCTTATAGGAGATATTCCGGTGGCAATGATACGCAACGCTCAACACATGACCACGGCCTTTAAAATGGATGAAGATAAGTTTGATCGTAATGAATCTTCTGTAGGAAGTGATCGTTTTTACGATGATTTGAATCTAAAGTTTGAGTATATAGGTCGTGATTCTGTAGATACCGATTTCTTCTACTATAATCTTACTACCGACTCTCCACAAAAATTGAATCCAACCTATTACTCTGGTAGAATTAAATATCCCGATGAGCTTGGAGGTGATAAATATCAGGCAATTGCTACATTTTTGGAAAAGGTAGTTGATGCAAAGAAAAATCCGCAGTATTTAGATAACTTAGTAACATTTGCCGGGCACGGATATAACAGCGATTGTCTTATAACTTGGTTAGATGAGAGTATAATGTTAGAGGAGAACTTTCCTTTTATAGCAAACTCTTCCCGAAATCTTAAGCAGCTTAATTTCCGCCACGAGGATTATATGAAATATCGCCTATTTGATGAATTACAAAGACCCGAGGTAGATGCTATTTTCTTTAATGAGCATGGCTCTATAGATAAACAGCATATCTCTGAATTCCCTTCAAAAGAGCAGTTTGGAGATTATCTTGAGCGTTATAAAAAGGGTTATGGCTGGAGCAAAGGGCCTTATGATATTTTAAAGAATGAGATTGCAAGACGACAAAAATTGGGGCTTTCTCCCAATGAGATTGATAATTACGAGAAGTCTTTGATTGATACTCTCAAAAGAGATTTTCATGTTACCGATCTATTCTTTGAAGACTATTTCAAGAGCAAGAATATGAGCGAGGAAGAGAAAAAGGAGGCTGCTTTGCAGAGAAAGAAAGAATCGGAGGAGATTATAATAACCTTAAACGAATTGAAAGATATTGCACCGCAACCATATTTTGTGGTATTCAACGCCTGCTACAATGGTTCTTTCCATCGCAAAGGCAATATTAGTGGCTATTACATTTTTGGCAAAGGACGCACTGTGGCAGCACAGGGTAATACTGTTAATGTCTTGCAAGATAAATGGACATATGAGGCTGTTGGGATAATATCTTTAGGTGCAAGAGTGGGTGAATATAACCGTTTGGTAGCCACCTTAGAAGGACACTTGATAGGAGATCCAACATTCCACTACAATAGCCCAAAAGAATCAAAAAGTAATCATAATGGAGGAGCAGTTCCAACTTTCCGTGGAGAAATAGCCCTTCATAAGAAAGATATTGTATATTGGAGAAAAAAGTTAGAAAACGAATATGCTCCTATACAGGTGGTAGCTTTGCGTATGCTTGCAGATTTGAATGCACTCTCATCTTCAGATCTATTGCAAAAGATGAAAGTTAGCAAATTTGGAACTGTTCGTATGGAGTGTCTTAAATTATTAAGTCTTAATTTAAATAGTCCTGCCAATAACGATGCTTTTATAGAGGGTATAAAACTCGGTTTAAGAGATAATTACGAACAAGTAAGAAGGGCATCTGCCTCTTTAGCAGGACGAAGCGGAGATCCCCGCCTAAGTTATGCCGTGGTTAGTGAGTATCTAAATTATCCTGAACAAAAGCGAGTAAATTACAATCTCTCGGGTGATTTTCAAACAATGAATTTTGCTGCACTTAGAGAAGCAGTGTCGCAGGCAAAGGGGAGTATGACCTATCTCGATAACGATGCAATTTTGGAAAAGATACAAAAGAGTATAGATAATAGTGAGCGTAGGACAGAGGCTACTATCAAAGAGATTATGGGTAAAGATGAAAAACTAAAAGACCGTATATCTTCTATAAGAACTACCCGTAATTATAATATGCACGAGTATATTTCTCAGTTTTTGAGTTTATTGGAAGATAACTCTAATCCGTTGGAAGTGAGGCTTAATATGGCAGAGGCTCTTGGCTGGTACACGTACTCTTATCGCAAAGCAGAGATTATTTCAGGTATAGAAAAAATACTTGCCTCTAATGGCAATAGATTGGAACCACAACTTAAAGCTGAGTTGCAACAAACCTTACTAAGATTGCAATAATTCTATAAATCGTTACAGAATATAGAAATAATAGTAGTTTTACTGTTAATACTATGAGGCTGACTAAAAAGTATAGATCAGCCTCTTTTTTTAATTGTCACGGAAGTTAAGAGAGACTTTTGGAGTTTTGGTTATATCTAAATTTTTGATTTAAAATTTGTATAATCTTAATATTGTTTTATATTTGCAACCTCAATTTGTTACTATTGCAATCAGCAGTAGTAAAATTTATTTCAAATTTTTAATTTTTTATCCATGTACGACATAATTGAATTAAAGGAAAAGAATCTTGAGGAGTTGTTGAATATTGCAGGCGATTTGAAAATTACTAAGGCAAAATCTTATTCACAAGAAGATTTAATATATAAAATCTTAGATGAGCAAGCCATTCAATCTGTAAATAAGCCAATAGAAAAGATAAAAAAGAAGCCAAGAGAGAGGATTGTATCGCGAAAACCTGTTATATCTGTAACTCAAGAAGGGGCAGTAACATCAAGAGAGGATGCACCTTTAAGAACAGTTGATAAAGTTGTTCAAAATTCAGATAAAGAGGCAGATACCAGAGTAAGTAGAAAACCTAAAATAACTTTTACAGAGCCTATGGCTCAGGAACCTATATCTCCAATTGAGCCATTAATTACTCCAGAACCTCAAATAGAACAGATATCAATCGAAAATACTAATACAGATATAGATAATACTGCAGAAGAGAATGTTCCCAAAAGGAAGAAACCAAAAAAGAAGTTGGTTAAGAAAGAAGAGACAGAGAGAGAAAAGATAAATTCGCTTCTGTTTTTTCATTCCTAACTTCTTCTT
>CAMNNS010000087.1 GCA_946545765.1 uncultured Bacteroidales bacterium
TTTGACATTTAAGAGGAACAACACATGTACCTGTTGCTCTACATACAACTATAGGTTCTGCAAGAACATCTGCCGCAGAATCAGATATATCTGAACGTGGAGAAATTACTTTTCTCGCTTCAAAACTCATTTTTCTCGAAGTGTTTCCTATATGGGTAATCTCCCCTACTGCCTCAATATAGTCTCCGGCATAAACAGGAGCAATAAATTCTACATTATCGTATGCTTTAAAAAGCCCCTCATCGCCATCGTTTATAATAAGCAATTCAGTAGCAACATCTCCAAATAGTTTTAACATGTGAGCTCCATCTACAAGACCTCCACCATAATGGGCATCTTCTCCACCCATTCTAACTCTGATAAGTGATTTTTTTGACATGATTATTCTCTGATTTTTTGAAGTTTATTTGTTGATTGATATATATGAGAAACAAATACATGAGGAGTAATAACTGCCTCTGGCGATATATCACCCGCAGAGACAATTTTTTCTGCCTCAACAATAACAACATCTGCTGCTGTTGCCATTATTGGGTTGAAATTTTGAGAAGTTCCTTTATATATGCAATTCCCTTTTTCATCAGCGATAGTAGCCCCAATAAGTGCTATATCAGCATGTAAAGGTTTCTCTAAAAGATATGTTTTACCATCTACTTCTACTGTAGGTTTACCCTCTGCTATTATTGTCCCGATACCGGTAGCTGTAAGCACCCCACCTAATCCTGCACCACCACACCTAATTCTCTCTGCAAGGGTGCCTTGTGGACAAAACTCGATCTCCAACTCTCCTGCATTCATTTGATTAGCTGTATCGGGATTAGTACCAATATGAGAAACATATAACTTTTTTATTTTATGAGCTCCTATTAGATTTCCTATACCAACACCTGGATAGGCTGTATCATTGCAAATGAGTGTCAAATCTTTAACATCAGATTTTGCAAGGGCTTCAAGAATATCTAATGGAGAACCTGCAGATAGAAATCCGCCAACCATAATAGTCATACCATCTTTTATCATAGAGACGGCTTGTTGTAATGAAATTCTTTTATCCATAGTTAAAAATATTGAATATTATTTCTATTTATCGTAGTATTAGTCTGACAAATATAACAAAAAAAACGACAAAAAATATAACAATATTGTTATATTTTAGAAAAAAGCTCATTTATAGAGATTTTGACTATTTTATATTAGGTTTTAATAATATTATTTTTAAATTTGTGAGATAGTGATAATAATAACTTGATTTAGAGAATATGCAAACCCCACTTTCTATTTACCACATTCTTAGTAGTCAACCAAATACTACCTTAGAAAAAGCGGCTTATGTAACTTCTTCTAATGTAGGTAATATCGATTCTACAGAGAACTTTTTAAGTAGTTTATCTATTGTAGATAAAATAGATACATTATCTACAATGAGTGGAGCAGAGATTGTAAAATTTGCAGCAAATACAGGTATTCACTTAGGGCTCAAAATCATCGCTGCAATACTTATCTATATCATTGGAGGGTGGCTTATTAAAAAGATTGTAAAAATTATCAAGAAGATTTTTGAAAAAAGAAAAACAGAACCATCACTTGCCACTTTTCTTTCAAGTTTTATAAGCATTGCACTCACTATTCTCCTAATCATTATCACGATAAATACTTTAGGAATAGACACTACCTCACTTGTCGCCCTTATTGGTGGAGCAGGATTGGCTATTGGTATGGCAATGAGTGGTACTCTTCAAAATATAGCTGGTGGAGTTATGATTCTTCTATTCAAACCATTTAAAGTTGGAGACTACATTCAAGCACAAGGATACGATGGGTATGTAAGAGCAATAGAGATTTCTGCAACTCACCTAACCACATTCAATAACGAGAAAATAATACTCCCTAATGGACTGTTATTCAATGGTATCATTAAGAACTCCACACAAACAGGAAAGTTAAGATTAGAGTGGAATATTGATATTTCATACGGCGATGACTTTGACATTGCAAAAGAGACGATATTAGAGATTTTAAATGAAGAACCTAACATTATTAAAGAGGGTTCACCTGCCCCTACTGTTGTACTAACAAATTTAGGGGAAAGTGCCGTTACTTTAAGTGCAAAAGCATGGTGTAAATATGAAGACTTCTGGGATACTAAATTTAAAATAAATGAAAAAATATATAAAGTGTTACCTACTAAAGGGATACATTTCCCTTTCCCTCAAATAGATGTACACCTTAAAAATTAAGAACAATAACTATGGAATACAAAAATCTAATAATTGAGACTAACAATCTTATAAGCATAGTAAAGATAAATAAACCTGCTACCATGAATGCTTTAAATTCAGAAATCTTATCTGAATTAGAGAGTGTATTTAATTATCTGAAGAATGATGAAAATACTAAAGTAATAATTATAACAGGCGAGGGAAGAGCTTTTGTAGCTGGGGCAGATATTTCTCAAATGTGCAGTATGGATCCTATGCAAGGGAAAGAATTTTCTGAACGAGGTTCAAGGGTTTTTAGACTTATAGAAAACATTGATAAACCGGTAATTGCTGCAATAAATGGTTTTGCCCTTGGCGGTGGATGCGAACTTGCACTCGCTTGCGATATTAGAATAGCCTCTACAAAGGCTAAAATAGGACAGCCGGAGGTTGGATTAGGGATAACTCCCGGATTTTCTGGTACACAAAGACTTCCACGAATAGTTGGAGAAGGGAGGGCAAAAGAGCTTATTTATACAGCAAGGGCAATAGAGGCAGATGAGGCATACAGAATAGGATTGGTTAATAAAATAGCAGAGCCAGAAAATCTTATGAGAGATACCCTTAAAATGGCAAAAATAATAGCTTCAAACGCCCCTATCGCTGTTAAATATAGCAAACAAGCAATAAACGAAGGGATGCAATCGGATATAGAAACTGCTATCTCTATAGAGAATAACCTATTCGCACTCTGTTTCTCAACAGAAGATCAAAAAGAGGGGATGAGTGCATTTTTAACCAAAAGAGATCCAGAGTGGAAAAACAAATAGATCTGTATATAGAACAATATATTTATAAATTTTAAAACTTACATTTTATGAAAATAGCAATTGTAGGAAATGGCACTATGGGTGGCGGAATAGCACAAACATTTGCCACAGCTGGACACGATGTTATTATTAAAGGGCGTAGCGAATCCTCTTTAGGTAAAGCTATTGGTTCAATAGAAAAATTTTTAACTAAAAGTGTAGAGAAAGGAAAAATAGAAGCCTCTGTAAAAGAACAAATTACCTCTAAAATTAAAACAACTTTAGATTATCAGGATATAAAAGATGCAGATTTGATAATTGAAGTGGTTGCAGAAGATATGAATATAAAGAGAGAAATATGGCAAACAATAGATAAAATATCTAAACCAGAAGCTATTTTAGCGTCTAACACATCTTCTCTATCTATTACATCTATAGCCGCTTTTACTTCTCATCCCGAGAGAGTAATCGGAATGCACTTCTTTAATCCTGTACCAATGATGGGATTAGTTGAGGTTATTAAAGGTCAACTCACATCACAAGAGGTTCATGATAAGGTAGTTGCAATTGCTAAGGAGATTGGTAAAACTCCTGTATCTGTTAATGAATCTCCTGGCTTTGTTGTTAATAGAATGCTTATTCCTCTTGTAAATGAGGGAATTGGTATTTTAGCAGATGGTGTAGCTACTGCTAAAGAGATAGATGAAGCCATGAAATTGGGAGCTAATCATCCTATGGGTCCTTTAGCCCTTGGAGATCTTATTGGTCTTGATGTATGCCTTGCAATTATGGAGGTTCTTTATAATGAGTTCGGCGATAGTAAATATCGTCCACATCCTTTACTAAGAAAGATGGTGAGAGCAGGTCTTTTAGGTAGGAAAACAGGAAAAGGTTTCTACGATTATTCTAAATAGAATTATAGAATATAAAACATTTAATAAGCTGGCTATAAGTTAAGTAACTTTAGTCAGCTTTTATTAAATACAGGATTGGCATATATATGCAAGAATATATCTAATAACTCATCTTTATCCCCTTCTAAAGTAGATATTTGCTTATTAGCATACTCTATAAAATTCATCTTCTGCTCTTGTGTATATTTATCTTCAAAAGAGTAATTTTGTTTAGAATCTTTTTTAAGTAAATCTGCAGCTATATAGTTATTTGGCCACAACTTATATGTAGAATGAATCTGTTTATCTATAATCTTTGCCAACTCAAGAAATCTCACATTTTTAGCAAATTGAGAACAATATTCTACCTCCTCGTGAGTAACAGGCTCTGTAAATTCAAAATGGATATTGCCCTTATATTGTGTCATCCCCATCAAGATACTATTAAAATCTTCCTGCTCCCCTTTCACATATTTTTGTCTTCTTGAAACATATAGTTCGTGAGTCTTAAAAGCATCACATGGTTCATACTCATAAGAGATAGCAACAGGCAATATTTCAAGCTCTTGCATATTTTTTACAAAACCTTTTTCCCCACTTAAATCTAACATTTTTAGCAAACCTTGTTCAGTTAAATCATTCCCATCTTTTGTCCTCCCATTTCTTTGTGCAATCCATATAGAACTTATACCATTTGCCACCTTTTCTCTAATATATGATGATAAAAGTACCGATGAATTATAAAGCTCTAAAGGGGACCTACTTCTGGTTACCTTTATCATTTTATTTGAACGGGCTACATCTTCTATAAATTGTGATGTGATCAGATTATCGCCCACAGCAATTTCTGTTGTCTTAATTTGATGATTATGAAGAATTAACTGTATAATTGCCGAGTCAAGAACAATATCTCTATGATTGGTAATTATTACATGTTTTTGCCCACCCTCAAAATAGTGCAACCCACCATATGTTACATTGTTAGCAGTGTTTTTCAATATTCTACCAACAATAAATGCCATAATATTATTCTGAAAATCATTTACTTTAGAACAAGAATATAAAATATTCTTTAACTCTTCCCCACCACTATTTAACTTTAGAAATTGTGCAATATCGTCTAAATATGGGCTTTGTGCCAACCTCTCAACTGCAGCAGGAATTTCAAAATCTAAATATGGCCTTATACTATCAAAATTCTTTTCCATTTAAACAACTTCCTTATACGTACAAAAGTAATTAAAAAAAGAGCAGTTTGGTAACTGAAAAGTATAAAAGTTAAAAATAAAGGGAAATACTAATATATTTTATTATCAGATATTTTATTCTTATTAAATAGGACAGAACTATCGCCATAACTTAAAAATCTATAGCCATTACGAAGGGCATGAGTATATAATTCACCCCATTTATCTCCAATTATTGCAGAAATTAATAACAATAAAGTACTCTTAGGTTGGTGAAAATTAGTTATTTGGACATCAACAACTCTAAACCTAAAACCAGGCACTATAATTATAGAAGTTCCACATACTAATCTCTCCAAATTATTTCTCTCTAAATAGCTTATTATCGCCGATATAGCCTCTTTAAAAGAATAGGCGTAATCTCTTATATATGGTGCCCATTGTTCAACAATTTTAGGAGGAGAGTATGGATTTTCGATTAACTGAACGCCAATGTAGTATAGAGATTCCAATGTTCGGGTAGAAGTTGTACCAACAGATACAATCTTATACTTATCAATATTATTCAATAAGCAAGTTAATAACTCTTTTTTAACAGAAAAAGGCTCAATATGCATATTATGCTCACCGATATACTCACTCTTAACAGGAATAAAAGTCCCCGCACCAACATGTAAGCAAACACTGTGCGTAGTTATATTCTTGTTTTTAAAAGAATTAAATACATTCTCAGAGAAATGCAAACCGGCAGTTGGGGCTGCTACCGAACCTTGATGTTTTGCATATATAGTTTGATAACGCTCTTTATCAATAGCTTGCGTATCTCTATTTAAATAGGGTGGAATTGGTAGATTTCCACATTTATCAAGAACCTCAGAAAATGTTATCGGGGAATTCCATTTAAATTTAACTATTGATTCATCCCCTTTTTCTATTAATTGAGCCTTTAAATCCAAGCCAACTTCCTCATTTCCAATAAATTCAATATCTCCATCTTTCCATTTCTTTGCATTACCTACAATAACTTTCCATTCACATGCACCTATAGAGACAAATGAATTAACATACTCTTTTGGATTAGTAGGATTAAGGCAGAGTATTTCTATTATTGCTCCAGTTTTCTTTTTAAAAAACAGACGAGCAGGAACAACCTTAGTGTCGTTAAAGACCAAAATAGAATTAGAGTCTAAATGAGAGGCTAAATTATAAAAATTATCATCTACAATTTTTTCATCTCGATAAATTAAAAGCTTTGAGCTATCCCGATTCGGCAATGGGAACTGTGCTATCTTCTCAAACGGAAGAGGGTAGTCAAAATCTGATATTTTAATTTTAGGTATCAAATTTCATCAATTTTATACAAATATAAGCAAATAGTCATAAA
>CAMNNS010000088.1 GCA_946545765.1 uncultured Bacteroidales bacterium
ATGAAATTATAGGTATTCCTGCAAGAGGATTAAAAAGACCTTTGTACAGCCTATCAAATATATCTGTAGCTATCAACTATTTAAAATGTAGAAGAAAGGCAAAAAGAATAATAAAAGAGTTTAAACCTAATCTAATTGTGGGTGTAGGTGGATATGCAAGTGCTTCTATTGTTGGGGCGGCAGCTTCTTTAAAAATTCCAGTTGTACTTCAGGAACAAAATTCATTTGCTGGGATTGTTAATAGAAAAAATGGGAGCAAAGCTGATAAAATCTGTGTAGCATACGACCAAATGGAGAGGTTTTTCCCTAAAGAAAAAATAATCCTAACTGGTAATCCTATTAGGAAAGAGATTGTAAAATGTACATCGCAAATGAGAGAAGAAGGGATAAGATTATACAATTTAGATAGCAACAAAAGAACAGTTTTTATTGTAGGGGGGAGTTTGGGTTGTAAAACTCTAAATGAATCTGTTAAAAAGATAATTATAGAGGATAAAATTGCTAATTTTCAAGTGATATGGCAATGTGGCAAAGCCTATAAAAAAGAGATAGATACATTTTTAAAAGAGCACAAAAATAATAATATCTACTGCACAGATTTTATCGAAAGGATAGATTTGGCTTATGCGGCTGCAGATATAGTTGTTAGTAGAGCTGGGGCAGGTACTATTTCTGAACTTTGTGTTGCAGGAAAAGCTACAATTTTTATCCCATCACCAAATGTTGCCGAAGACCATCAGACGCATAATGCTATGGCATTAGTTAATAAAAATGCTGCCGAGATAGTTCGCGATTCTGATGCAAAAGAAGAGTTAATTATAAAGATAGAGCAACTTCTTAATAATACACAAAGGATAAAAGAGTTAGAAGAAAACATTCAAAAATTAGCTAAACCAAAAGCGAGAGAGGAGATTGCTAAAATTTGTATTGAGTCGTCTAACTTTAAAAATGAGATAGATAAGAGATTTAAAAATGTATATTTCATAGGGATTGGCGGTATTGGAATGAGTGCTATAGCACGGTATTATAATAATAAGGGATATAAAGTAAGCGGATATGACAAGACACCTTCTGAGCTTACTAAAGAACTTGAGACTGAAGGGATTAAAATACATTATGAAGATGACATAACAAAAGTACCTCTAAATGTTAAAGAGACTCTTGTAATTTACACCCCTGCAATACCAACAGATTTAAAGGAACTTGTAAAGGTTAATAATGAAGGATACACTATTGTAAAAAGAAGTAAGGCACTTGGAATTATTGCAAAAGATAATAAATGTATAGCAGTTAGTGGTAGTCATGGGAAAACAACTACAAGCACCTTATTATCTCATATATACACTAATAGCGGTATTGGTTGTAATGCCTTTTTAGGGGGAATATCTAAAAATTATGATTCAAATTTAATAACATCAAACAATAATATTTTAATTGCAGAAGCAGATGAATTTGATAGATCGTTCCACCAGCTATTCCCTCATATTGCAATTATAACTGCAACAGATCCAGATCATTTAGATATATATGGTACTGTAGAAAATATGAGAGAAGCTTTTGCAAAATTTGCCTCTCAAGTAGATAGTGATGGATATATCCTTATAAAAAGTGGTACCGAGATTAAAAAGAGTGATATAAAAGCTAAAATTTTATACTACTCATATAATAAGGAGAATGAAAAGGGAGGGGAAGAGAGCAATTTTTGGGCTTCTGATATTAAGCCTGTTATCAAAGATAACAAAGAGAGTGGTCTATTTAGTTTTACACTCAATTATCCTAAAGATATAATTGGTGGAGAGGGAAGAATTGAGGGGTGCATACTTGGAATACCGGGGTGGTTAAATATAGAGAATGCGGTTGCAGCGAGTGGTGCAGCACTATTAGATGGTGTTAAACCAGAGATGGTTAAAGAAGCACTTAAAAACTTTATGGGAGTTAAAAGAAGGATGGATATTCATATAAATAATCATAATTGTCTATACATCGATGATTATGCACATCATCCAAAAGAGATACTCTCTACAATCACTTCTATAAAAGAATCATTCCCTAATAGAAAATTAACAGGGGTATTTCAACCCCATTTATATACCAGAACAAGAGATTTTGCAGCCGAATTTGCACAAAGTTTAAGTAAAGTTGATTCTCTTATTCTCCTTGACATTTACCCGGCAAGGGAGAACCCTATTGCCGGAGTTACATCAAAGATAATACTTGACCAAGTGGAGATAAAAGATAAAATACTAATTAGTAAAGAGGAGTTGCTAAATGAGATAAAAAACAGAAAGGATAATAAGAGTTTAGATATACTAATAACTTTTGGGGCTGGAGATATAGATAGATATATAAAACCTATAACCGAGATACTTACAAATGGGTAATATTTGGAAGAAAATATTGATTATAGCACTCTATGTTGTTCTTACTGCATCTGTGGTAGGATATTTCTATGGGGCAGAATTGGTTACAAGGGAGGGGAGAAAGAGAGAAATTTGCAAAGAGGTAAAAATTACACTTTTAGATAGTGCTTTAAATAGATTTGTAACAAAACAGGAGATAATAGATATTATAAACAGATTCAAAGGAGAAACTGTAGGGAAACATATAGATAGCATAGATCTTAAAAATTTAGAAATATTACTCAATAAAAGAAGTGTTGTAAAAGAGAGTCAGATATATATTACAAGAGACGGATGTATGAATGTAGAGATAAAACAGCGTAAGCCAATTATAAGGATTCAGACAAACTCAGGGGGATATTATATTGATGAAACTGCATTCATATTTCCACTTATTGAGAACTACTCGTCTTATGTCCCTATTGTAACGGGCGATTTGCCTATAGATATAAAAAATGACGAAATAGTAGGAAGAGATAGTATAGAGTGGATAAACAAGATTTTCAACTTAGGAAAATTCTTGGAAAAGAACCATTTTTGGAATGCTCAAATAGAGCAAATTAACTTTAATACCAAAAGTTCTATTGAGTTATATACCAGAGTTGGCGGACAAAAAATAATTTTTGGAGATATAAAAGATTTAGAGGAGAAGTTTGCTAAATTGTATGCATTTTATAACAACATTATTCCTCAATTTGGTTGGAATAGATATGAAACAATAGATATAAGTTTTAAGAATCAAATAGTTTGTAAAAAAAATAAAAACAAATAAATATTGCTTGAATATGAAAAACCTAATTGCAGCCATAGACCTTGGAACAACAAAAGTTGTTGCTACTATTGGAGAAAAAACAAAAAATGGGGTTAAAATTATAGCGTACAGCCAAACCCCATCAAGAGGGATTATAAGAGGTCGTGTAGAGAATCCTAAACTTGCGGCTCAAGCTATTTCAACAGTTATAAAAAATATAGAGAGAGAGCATGGATTGACTATTAAAAAAGCATTTATCGGGATAGCAGGGCAAGACATAGAGTGTATCTCTCCCGAACCATTTCAAAGGTCACGCTCAAATCAAAATACATATGTAACAGAGGAAGAGGTAGATGATATAACAAGAGAGATGTACAACTACTCTCTAAAAGATGGATATAAAGTTATAGATGCAATTCCTCAGAGTTTTAATGTAGATAACTATATGAGTACTGCAAACCCTGTGGGGATGATGGGGAAAAATATTTTATCGCGATACAAACTAATAATAGGAAGAGAGAATTCTATTAACCTAATAAATAGTTCGCTACAACTTGCTAATGTTCAAATGATAAATACTATCCTTGAACCTGTAGCCTCTTCCGTTTCTGTTCTCACCGATGATGAAATGAACTCTGGCGTAACGCTTGTTGATATAGGTGGTGGTACAACAGATGTAATTGTAATTCAAGGCAATATAATTAGATATGCAGGTATTATACCTTTTGGCAGTAATACTATAACAGAGGATATTTCGCGGGGCTGCAAAATAGCTGTTAAACAAGCTGAGACTATAAAGAAAAAATATGGAAGTTGCTTCAGCGATTATGCTGAGTCTAACCAAACTATTTATCTTAAAGGTTTTGGGGGGAGCAAAGATGTTATAATACAGATGAAAGTGCTCGCAAAAATTATTCAAGCAAGAATGGAGGAAATTTTAGATGCAGTTAGCTGGCACATAGAACAATCTGGTTTTAGAAAAACACTAATTGGTGGGGTCGTTTTTACCGGTGGCGGTTCACAAATTATGAATCTGACAAACCTTGCTAACTTTGTAATAGGAATGGACGGAAGGGTAAGCCAACCTTCAAGTTATACTATAGATGAAGAGTCTGTAGAAGAGGCAAAGACATCATCAGCTGCAACAGCAGTAGGACTTGTAATTCAAGGATTTAAAATGTCAGAATACCGTAAAATTGCGGAAGATTCTGTTGTTGAATATCGTGAAGAAAACGAGTATGTTGATAATGAATTAGAATTTGCTAATGTAGAACACAGTAGAGTAAATAGTGCTAAGAAAAACAGTACTGCAGGGAGAAATAAAGGTTGGAGATCGTTTAAGGTTGGAAATGTTATATCAAAGATTAAGGACGAACTTGAGATATTTAACACTACAGATGTAGACGAAGCATAAACTTAGAAATAATTTTATATAAATGCTATTTATATGAGAGATAATTATATATATGACACAGATTTTCCTTTAGATGACAACGAGTTACATGACTACTCTAACCTATCTGTTGGTAGTAAAGAATCTCATATTAAAGTGATAGGAGTAGGTGGTGGAGGGGGGAATGTTGTTGCTGAAATTCTAAAAAAGAGGCTAAAGGATGTAGATCTGCTTATTTGCAACACAGATGCTCAAGCTCTAAAAGATAACCCGATAAATGGAAAAGTGATGTTGGGCAAAAAAGGGTTAGGAGCTGGTTTAGATCCTATGGCAGGTAAAAAGGCAGCAGAAGAATCTATAGAGGCAATTAAAAAAGAGTTAGAAGGGGTTAGTGAACTGATATTTATCGCGACTTGTTTGGGAGGTGGTACAGGTACAGGTGCTGCCCCTGTTATAGCAAAGGTTGCAAAAGAACTTGGAAAGCTTGTTATAGCGGTTGTTACAATCCCTTTTAGAGATGAAGGAAAAGAGTTTATGGATAGAGCTATCTCTGGTTTAAAAGAGATAAGGAAAGTGGTAGATAGTACTATTGTAATAGATAATCAAAAACTTTACGACCCTTACGGCAATATGTCTGCTCACGAAGCATTTTCTAAAGTAAATGAGGTGCTTGTTACGGCTGTTCAAGGAATATCGGAGATTGTAACCACATCGGGAAAAATAAATATGGATATGAACGATGTAAGAAAGGTTCTATCCAATAGTGGTACTGCCGCAATGGGTATAGGAGAAGCAACATTTGAAGAAGGGATAGCTCAAGCTGTAGAGAATGCTCTCTCATCACCACTATTAAACGACTGCAATTTTGAATCTACAAAAGGGGCTCTATTATGTATAGCTTGTGATGATAGAAAACTTCCATTAGCAGCTATAAATCAGGCTTCTGAAATACTGCAAAAACACACTGGTAATCCTAAAAATTTTAAAAGAGGATTATATACAGGTGCCTCGTATGGAGACAAGATATATATTACAGTCGTTATCGCAGGTTTTGAACTTCAAAATTTACCAATCAGAAGTAGCGATTTAGATAATCCAATAATAGATGAAAATGGTAATGAAGATAATGGTCCAATTCCAGATAAGCCAGATGATCAGACCATTAAGATGACAGATGTTACAAACCCTCTTACTGGTGAAAAATTAAATAACCAAAACTATACAAAAAGGAAGATTGGAGAGAAACCTACTCTCATTGTTGATAATGATGAGGATATTCAGATATTTGAAACTGAGCCTGCATTTATAAGAAAAGAGAGAATAAGAAAAGAGAAAATGAATCTATCTAATCAGAGTGAAATTCAAACAATTAAACAGATAGATAATCAAAACTTCTTCTCTACAGAAAATACATATTTACATAAAACACAAGACTAAAATGGAGAAAAAAGCAACAAGAGTAAGATTTGCACCGAGCCCTACTGGGCCACTTCACATGGGTGGAGTAAGGACCGCTTTGTACAATTACTTGTATGCAAAACAAAGGGGGGGAGTCTTTGTAATTAGAATAGAAGATACAGATTCTCAAAGATTTGTCAAAGGGGCAGAGGAGTATATAATTGAGGCACTTAGATGGTGTGGCATTACACCCGACGAAGGGTTAGACGAAAATGGAAAAATTGCCGAGACAAAAAGTAACAAATCTCCATTTGCACCCTACAGACAAAGTCAAAGAAAAGATATTTATAAAAAATATGCACAAGAACTTGTTAATAAAGGATTTGCATACTACGCTTTTGATACTGCAGAGGAATTAGATGCAGAAAGAAAAAAGGCAGAA
>CAMNNS010000089.1 GCA_946545765.1 uncultured Bacteroidales bacterium
GATTTAAAAGCAAAGAGAAAAGAGTTAGATAATATATCTAAAGAGACAGAAAAAGAGGAGGCAGAATTACTTGCACAAAGTAAAGAGTATCAAGAAAAAATAGAGCCTCGAATGCTTTCTGCTTATGAGAAGGTAAGGAGTAATTCAAGAAATAAAATGGCAGTTGTAACTGTTGTTCGTGGTGCATGTGGCGGTTGTTATAACAAAATACCTCCTCAAAGACAGATAGATATAGATGATTGCAAGAAAATAATTGTTTGTGAGTATTGTGGTAGAATCTTAGTGAGCCAAAAATTTGACGAAGAGTTGGCTGAGCAAAATATAAAAGAAGAAGAGAATAAAAAAGCAAGAAGAGCTACTGCAAAAAAGAAAAAATAATATAATACTATGAGAAGAGAGCCTACACTTAGGGATCTATTCTTCAAGTATGTTGGACAAACATCCTCGGCTCCATTAGGATTAGAAATAGAGAGAGCAGAGGGTGTTTTTTTATACTCAAAGGATAAAAGATATTTTGATTTTATATCTGGAGTCTCTGTGAGTAATGTCGGACATAGTAGAAGGGAGATTATTGAGGCAGTAAATGAGCAGATGAATAATTATGCCCATTTAATGGTTTATGGTGAGATGATAGAATCTCCCCAAGTTCTTCATGCAGAGTTATTAACATCTATTCTTCCCGATCCGCTAAAGTGTGTTTATTATGTTAATAGTGGAAGTGAAGCAAACGAAGTGGCACTTAAACTTGCAAAAAGGGTTACAGGGAGGGGAGAAATCATCGCCTGTAAAAACGCTTATCATGGTAGCACTCACGGTTCTTTAAGTTTAATGAGCAGTGAGGAGTTCAAGAATTCTTTTAGACCTTTGCTCCCTTTGATTAATTATATTGAGTTTAACAATATAGAATCTTTAAATGCTATATCAGAAAAAACAGCTGCAGTTATAATTGAGCCAATTCAAGGAGAAGGAGGGGTACAAATCGCGACAAATGAGTTTATTATAGCATTAAAAGAGAAATGCAACAGTGTAGGGACTTTACTAATTTTTGATGAAGTGCAGACCGGTTTTGGAAGGACAGGTGAGATGTTCGCTTTCCAAAAATATGGAGTGGCACCAGATATTTTAACTCTCGCAAAAGCGTTAGGGGGTGGACTCCCTCTTGGGGCAATCGTAACATCTAAATCTTTAATGGATTGTTGGCAAACTAATCCACCACTTGGTCATATAACAACCTTTGGTGGTCATCCGGTTTGTTGTGCTGCGGCTATGGCTTCTCTAAAACTTTTGCTTAACAAAGATTGGGTTTCTGAGGTAAATAATAAATCTCAGATAGTTGTAGATAGGTTAAGCAAGCATCCTCAAGTAAAAGAGATTCGTGCTGCTGGGCTCCTTATTGCAGTAGATCTAAGAAATGAGGAAAAAGCAAAAAAAATATTATATTTACTTTTAGAAGAAGGGGTAATAACAGATTGGTTTTTATTTCACCCTACATCGTTTAGAATAGCCCCCCCATTATCTATAACAGAGGATGAACTTAATGAAGGGTTAGATTTGGTTATTAGAGCTTTAAACAGATTATAATTTTATTTTATATGGCAAAAAAATCATTTAATAAGGTAGATAAAATAGATGTTGAGAATAAAGAATTGGAATTATCATCGTTAGAATCTGGCAATAAGGTTCCTCAAGCGATAGATATAGAAGAATCTATCCTTGGTGCAATGATGCTTAATCCCGATACGGTTGTGGAGTTGATGGTTACATTGTCTGAAGATAAGTTTTATAAACCAGAACACAGAAGGGTTTTTGCTGCAATCAGTGCCTTGAATAAAAAAAATAAACCTATTGATATTCTCACAGTTGCTGAGGAACTGAAATTTCAGGGACATTTAGACGAGATTGGCGGTCCCTCTTTTTTAGCAAACCTCACCTCAAAAATAGGTTCGGCAGCACATGCTGATTATTATGCTAAGATACTTGTAGATAAATATATACAGCGTCAGATGATAGGAATATCTTATGATGCTCTTAAAAAATCGTATGATGATTCGGAGCCTGTAGATGATTTATTGCAGGGGGTTCAACAAAAACTTTTTGACCTTGCTCAAGATAATATGAGCAATAAGGAGTTGAAAATATCCGATATTATCCAGAATAAGTTAAAATCTTTAGAGGAGTTACAATCTAATCCCGATGCGTCAGCAGGACTAAGAAGTGGATATGAGGCGTTAGATGAAGTTACTTATGGCTGGCATCCTTCTGATTTAGTGATTATTGCAGGTAGGCCTGGAATGGGAAAAACCTCTTTTGTAACAACTATGGCGCGAAACATGGCTGTTAATTTTGGAACTCCTGTTGCATTTTTTTCATTAGAGCAAAGTGCAGTACAGTTGGTAGAGAGATTACTTATTGCCGAATCGGGATTGGATAGTGACAAAATAAAAGGTCATAATAAACAGATGACACAGAGAGATTGGGAGCAGTTGGACGATAAGATAGCAGATTTGACCAATTGTAACATATACATAGATGAGACCCCAGCCCTCTCTATTTCCGATTTTAGAGCAAAGGCGAGAAGGTTAGTATCTGCAGGGGTTAAAATCTTGGTAATAGACTATTTACAACTTATGACAGGTTCTCGGGACAATAAAGGAAATAGAGAACAAGAGGTTGCAGAGATTTCGAGATCTTTAAAAGCAGTTGCAAAAGAGTTGAATGTTCCAATTATAGCACTTGCACAGTTGAGTAGGCAGGCAGCTGATAATCAGGGAGGTCAAAAGAAGCCCCAACTTACACATTTAAGAGAATCGGGTGCTATTGAACAAGATGCCGATATTGTAATATTTGTTCATAGACCAGAATATTATTATGACGCAAAAGGTTTAGGGATTGATGGACAAATACGTGGGTTAAGTGAGATTATTATAGCAAAGCATCGTAATGGTGAAACTAAAGATGTTTATCTAAAGTTTAATGGTAGTCAAATGAAATTTGTTGATTTAGACCCAGAAGAAAAGAGTAGATTGTATAGTAAATTGTATGGGAACTATAACATAGAGAATGTATATGATTCAAATTTACCAAACTCTTTCCAGTCAAGTCCTATTGAATCAAAGATAAATAGAGGGGATTATACTTTTGAATTAGAAGATGATGCTCAATATAACAACCCTTTTTAATATGAGAAAATTTATAACACTTTTTATAGTTTTATTTGGCGTTTGTAATTTTTTGTTTGCCCAGACAGAGACAATAAATAACTTGCCTTTTAAAAGTGGAGAAAAACTCTCTTATATATTAAACTATACTTGGGGAGGTATTATAACCGATGTTGGGAGTGCGACTTGTGTAACTACAAATAAAGATGGAGTTTATAATGTGCTCTTAACAGGAAAGTCATATAGGTTTTTTGATCTCTTTTTTAAGGTTAGAGAGCATTTTGAAACAAAGTTTGATTCCAAAACACTTAGACCTATATCATTTTATAGGAGTGCTTCAGAAGGGAGATATAGGCTTAAGAACAACTTAACATTTAACAATGAGACTTATACCATTAAGAGCAGAATTCAGAAATATGATAGAACACCAATAGATACGCTATTAAAAGGGACAAAAGAGACTTTTGATTTAGTCTCATTGATATTTAACTACAGAGCGATGGATATGTCTCAACTTGTTGTTAATAAGGCTGTCCCTTTTGAATTTGTTATCGATAATAAAATCTATCACCTCTATTTTATTTACAAAGGAAAAGAGAGAAAGAAAATATCGGGAATGGGGACATACAGTACACTTAAATTTTCTGCGGCAGTAGTATCTGGAAATATATTCTCGGGTGAAGAAGAATTATATATTTGGGTATCAGACGACAATAATAGAATACCATTATTTTTTGAATCGCCTATAAGGGTAGGAAAAGTTCAAGGTAGGATTAGTAAAATAGAGGGAAATAAATATCCAATAACAAGTAAAATCAAATAGAACAGGACTTTAACTATGAAAGGGAAAAAAAGGGTAGAACATGAAGGTGTTGTAATAGAAGAAACAGAAGAATTATACAAAGTTAAGATAGAGAGTAATTCTGCATGTTCCTCTTGCCATGCGAAAGGGTTATGTTCTGCATCTGAAATGCAAGACAAAATAATAGATGTTCATAAGAATAGGTGCAAAAGAGGCTATAAAGCAGGGGAAAAAGTTGTGGTGGAGTTGGAGCAATCTTTAGCCTTAAAAGCGGTCTGGATAGTTTATTTACCACCGATAGCCATTTTAGTAACTATTTTGTTATATTTGCAACAACTGAATGTTAGTGAATTATATATAGGTCTTATTGCTGTAGCAGTAGTGGCTCTCTATTTTCTATTTTTATATTTTTTTAGAGGGGCTATAGGCAAGCAGTTTTATTTTACTATAAAAGACTAATATTTAGAAAAAACAACAATTACAAAAACTATACTTAATGAGTAGTACAATTTTATTTACAATTGCAACATTAGCCGTTTTGGGGCTTTTGTTGGCAATAGTGCTATTTGTTGTGGCACAAAAGTTTAAAGTAGAAGAGGACCCAAGGATAGATATTGTAGAGGCAATTCTACCAGGGGCAAATTGTGGAGGCTGTGGAAAAGCAGGTTGTAGAGCATTTGCAGAATGTGCTGTTAAAGAGGGAATAGGCTCTATATTTTGTCCTGTAGGGGGAAATGAAACAATGCAAAAAATTGCAGAAGCACTTGGGGAAACCTTAGAAGAAAAAGCTCCACAAATAGCGGTAGTTAGGTGTAAAGGAACATGTGATAAAAGAAAAACAACAACTTTTTATGATGGATTAGCAACTTGCTCAGCGATAGCTTCTTTATATGGAGGAGATACAGATTGTTCTTATGGTTGTTTAGGGAGGGGAGATTGTGTGAGAGTTTGCCAATTTGGTGCTATTAAAGTTGATCCTCAAAAAGGTGTGGCTGAGGTAGATGAAGAAAGATGTACTTCGTGTGGGGCGTGTGTAAAAGCTTGTCCTAAAGGTATTATTGAACTTAGAAATAAAGGGCCAAAAGGGAGAAGAGTTTATGTGGCTTGTTCTAATAGAGAGAAAGGGGGCGTGGCAAGGAAAGCTTGCCTTGCAGCTTGTATTGGTTGCGGGAAATGCTCTAAAGTTTGCCAATTTGAGGCGATTACTATTGAGAACAATTTAGCATATATAGATTACACTAAATGTAGGTTATGCAGAAAATGTGTGGCAGAGTGCCCGACTGGAGCAATAAATGAGACAAATATGCCTCCTCGCCCGGTTCAAAAACCTTCAGAGCAACCAATTCAAGCTGCTACAAAACCTGTGGCACAAGAAGAACAATCATCTTAAAAATATTAGGAGACTTTATTATGATTAAGACATTTCGTTTGGGTGGCGTTCACCCTTCAGATAAAAAAATTTCCAAAGATGCAGCGATAGAGATTTTACCAATACCAAAGACTGTTTATATCTCTATGGCACAGCATCTTGGTGCTCCAGCCGAACCTTGTGTGGCTGTAGGAGATAAAGTGAAAGTTGGTCAGTTGATAGCAAATGCCACAGGTTTTGTTTCCGCCCCCATTCACTCATCGGTTAGTGGAACAATTAAAGAGATTACAACAATTAAAGATCTTGCAGCTAAACCATGTAAAGGGATAGTTATAGATGTTGAAGGTGATGAATGGATAGAGAGTATAGACAGATCGGCAACAATTATTAAAGAGATCAAATTAGATAAGCAACAAATTATAGAAAGAATAAGGGATTGTGGTATTGTAGGTTTAGGAGGTGCGACATTCCCTACATCTATTAAACTTTCCCCACCTCCAACTGCAAAACCAACTTGCGTTATAATAAATGGTGCGGAGTGTGAACCATATTTAACCTCAGATTACAGAGTTATGTTGGAGTATGGTGAGCAAGTTCTAATTGGTGGAGAAATTTTAATGAAGGCATTAGGGGTAAATGTTTGTTATATCGGGATAGAAGAGAATAAACCTAAGGCTATTGAATATTTAACAAAACTTGCATCGGCTTCACATCCAAATATTAAGATAGTGCCTTTAAAGAAGAAATATCCGCAAGGTGGCGAGAAGCAACTGATAGATGCTGTTATTGGAAAGAGAGTTCCATCTATGGGACTTCCTGTAGATACAGGTGCGGTTGTTCAAAATATAGGTACTGCCTTTGCAGTTTATGAAGCTGTTCAAAAGAATAAACCTCTTATAGAGGGAATTTTAACAGTAACAGGAGATTGCAGTGGTGAAGTCCAGCGTAATTTTATTCATAGAGTAGGGACTCCAATGAGTTTTATCGCTGATTATTGTGGTGGTGTCCCCGAGGATGCCGCCAAGATTGTAA
>CAMNNS010000090.1 GCA_946545765.1 uncultured Bacteroidales bacterium
GAGTGTAAAGACAATAAAAAGAAATCTGTTTTGGGCATTCATCTATAATATCATAGCAATCCCTATTGCAGCAGGTCTTTTATATCCATTTAATGGTTTCTTGCTTAATCCTATGATTGCTTCTATCGCGATGGCGATGAGTAGTGTATGTGTTGTTTGTAACTCTCTGCTATTGAGGTATAGAAAGATATAACTATTTCTTGATCATTTTAATGTTAGATGCCTCCCAAGCGAAATTATAGATTTTTCCGTTTATAGGTAGGTTAATAAAAACAAAATTAGAAGCTTTGCGAAATTTTAGAAGTGCATAACCACAAATTGCACTATTGGGTTCTATTCTATAGTCTCGTAAATACCCAATATTATTCCGTTTTACCTTAGCAGCTTTCATATCCTCTTTTAACATAGCCCTCTCTGCACCATAAATTATTGCACTCTGAACTAAAGTATTTGCAATATCTTGTAATAAGTTCCTCCCAAATGAATAATGGGTGGGATCATAACTCTCATTCATAACATTTGCAAGGGTAACCGATGTAGCAATAGCAGCTGTGGCGATTCCAAATTTTGAATATATAATGCAACTAAGTAATAATTGCCATACTGTCTGATTTTTGCAACATTTATCGAGATATATAAGTTTTCTACAGAATAAGATTTCCAAGTATTAGAAGAATCGGCTACGGTAATATCTTGAATATTAAGGTTCTCATAGTACTGTCCAAAACTTTTATCTACAAAAGATAATAAGATAGACAAACTTAAAATAGAGATAAATAATATTCTTCTCATTTGTAAAACGGTAAATGTTCCAAAGAACCATCGCTGAGGACTTTAAAAAATTTCTGATTTGTAGTTTTAGAATCTAACCCACCCTTTTCCTCTATATATGGTCCTATTTTTATATAATCAAAGAATAACAAATTTACAGATTTTGGAATCAGCTCTAAACCTGAGTACCACGCCACCTTTATACTCTTGTAATTCTTCTTTATAAATTCAGCGAGATTATTGATTTCTGCAGTATCCCTATCTCCACCCATAAAACATATACATGTTATTGCAGATGAATATTTATTTATCAATAACCCTAAAAATCTCTCATCAATAACTACCCCCTCATCTTTCCAAAGCCAAGGGCTATGGCAACCTTTGCAGTGGTTTGGGCATCCCGATATATTTAAAGCTAACGAAATCTCTCCAGGTACCTCTTGGCAAACTATATCATAGTTATAACACTTTAGTACCATAAGACATATTTTCAACAACCTCTCTCTCCATACGATCTATATCTGCAGTAGTAAGTGCAGTAGCTATTTCTCCTTGATCCTTAGCATAATAACGCATAGATGCCTCTTTTTGTCTTGGAGCAGAGAAATTGCTAACTCTCTTCATGTAGCCAATAATACGGGTCAAGAAATCTAAATTTTTGCTATGACAATGAGGGCACTCCTTTAGGTATCTCTTATCTATATGACCACAATCATTACAAATTGTATTAGGTATATTAAATGTAAAGTAATTACAACCCTCTTTAGAAGCAACTTTTAACAATTGACGATATTGCTCTTTAGATAGATGTTCTTCTAAATTTAGGTGTAAAGCACTTCCACCTGTTAAGTGCTCTATATATTTACTTCCATGAAGTTTAAACTTATCAATTATATTAGTTTCCTTATCCTCAACGATATAGAAATAACTATTGTAACAATCTCTTGGTACAAAATAGCCATCTTCCTTATCCCATTTAGCATGTTTAACACCAACATTCTCTGCAGGAATCATCTCACAATTAAACATTGTATCTTTTGTTCTGTACTTCTTGTTATATTTTTCTACAAGTCCCAAAACATTCTGAACATACTGGGTATATTGAGGGTTGTCTGTAATTGGTATTCCTAAAAATTCTGCAGCCTCAACCAAACCATTTATACCAACTGTTAGATATTGACGACCTATATTTATAAAACCTGCATCAAATAATGGGAGCATACCTTTCTTTTGCAAATCTTTTAAGTTCTCATTATAAGCAAGTTGAACTTTGTGTACCAAATCTATTACTTCACCTAAAAATGCAAGATAATCTACATTATGCTTAACAGCATATTGAATACAACGGTTAAGATTTATAGTTAGAACACTCTTTGAGCCTGTAGAAACACCACCTGCACCAAGTGTATAACTAAAGCCATTATCCTGAATCTCATTTCTTAATCTACAACAACTCGACAAAGAGTCTGCATTATCTGAAAGATAAGTGAAGAAAGAGTGCCCCTCAGAATACATTTCTGCAGTAAAATCTCCCCACTCTTTATCCTTAACATCACCGTTTTCAGAAAGTAAAGCCATAGTCTCAACAGGGAATGTTAAAGGAGTTTTAAGTCTTTCTGCATTAAACCATTTCATAAATAGTTTTTGTAAATAAGAAAGGCTCTCCCAATGAGGACGTGTCCCATCAGGGAAAACAAATTCACCAAAAATACTCTCAAAATAATATTTATCGTAGTAAGCTACATTCCAGAATACAGCTTGAAAATTCCTCGCCCCTGTAGGCTGGTTGATAGAATAGACAACTTGTTCAAAACAATCTGTTATAACTTTTTTGATTGTCCTTTTCTTCAGCGATAGATCTACTATTTCATCCTCTCTTTTGTAATAATCTTCTCCATACTCTTTCTCCAAGAAATAGTTCATATACATAAGGAACTCTGGAGTAGCACAAGCACCACTTAACATACTTGATACAATAAATACCAAATTAACAAACCCACCACAAAACGATTTAAGATTAGTTGGTTTGGTAGAATTGCCACCAATATTTTGAGTACCATTTAGTAGCCAAGGATACATCGTGATACTTGCACAATAATTTGCAAGAGATGTCTCATCGTTTTTGTAGATAAAATGCTCATTTAAAAGTCTCAAGTATCTATTAGCAAAATCTTTCCCATACATATCTTTTAGGCGATCTGTTAATAGTCTGCGGTTCAATCTGATAAAGCCCGACTTAGGTATTTCTCCAATTAGAGTAGCTATATTTTTATTTTCAACATTAGCATTAGCATCATATTTACTCCCTGTTGCCGCATTATCGGCATTACAATAATTTACTAAAAATTCTAATCTGTCTCTTACATCCCTATCCTCTGTATGCTTTTGGCGGTAAAGCATATAAGATTTAGCAACTATAAAATACTTCTCCTTCATCAAAGCCAACTCTACTTGGTTTTGTATCTCTTCCACACTCATGCCGTCTGCAATTCTTATTCTCGACAAAATAATTGTCAAATCGTCATCAGAAGCAAAACTGCCAACAGATAGAAATGCTTTTCTAATAGCACTCTTAATTTTCTCTATAGAGAATAGTTCTTGTTTCCCGTCTCTTTTAACAATTAGAATTTGTGAACCCGCCATAATTGTAAATTTAGTTTAGTTTATATATCAATTTATGTTTTAAGTTTACTAAGAAAACCGCCTATAACTATTTTTAAATCACCCTTTTAATAGAATTAAAATTGTAACATAAAATAAATAATAAATACTTTTTCATTTAGGCTATACAAAAATATAGATAATAAAACCTAAGCGAACATGAAATCATAATAAGTAATTAACAACATTTCAACACCTCAAAAAACATGGGTTAAAAGTTATCAACAATATACCATCGAGAAAAAAAAGGGGGCTACATCGCCCCCTAAAATTAGATTAATTAAACACAGATTTATTTATCTTTTACACACTTCTTCTCTCCCTCTTTAGTTTTATCACACTCTTTTTTCTCTTTTGCTTTGTCGCATCCCTTGGTTGCATGCTTTGTTTTATCGCACTTCTCTTTCTTGCCACATCCTTTACCATCTTTACAACAACCATTTTTAACTGCTTGATCTAAAACTTTATACTTTGTATTTGCAAATGCTGAGATCAATTTCTCCGATGTCACTTTCTTTGCATCATAATCAACTGTAACCTCTTTCTTTGCTAAATCTACATCTACACTCTTAACCCCATCTATAGAAGTTAAGATTTTCTCAACATTTAAAGCACAATTCTTACAATGCATATTCTCAACAACCATTTTCTTTGTGTTTTGGGCCATAAGCGCTGTTGCTCCTATAACAACAAACGCTAATACAAATAATCTCTTCATAAGTAATAATTAAATAAAATATGTTTTACATTGTAAAAGTGCAAATAATAGACCACATGTGCAATACCTAATATTAGGTAATGTTATAAATCTTAATAATAATACTACATTTGTAATATGAATTTTTGGTTAAAGAAGATATTAAAAAGAATGATTATAGCTTTCATCGTAGCAACAATAATATGTGTTATATTTTTATTAATCAGCGATATACGTAGCTTAGGAAGAATACCACAAGGTAATAGATTAGTTAAAATAGAGAATTCTCCTAACTATCAAAACGGTAAATTCAAAAACATAGACTCCACCACCCTTTTTGTTGATACCAAAAATAGGAAAGGGGGTTTGAGCAACCTACTTAAATTTATTTTTAGGGGGAAAAATAAACCAAATGTAGCAGAGCTACCAATCATTAAAACAAATCTCTTCACCCTCCCAAAGGATGAAAATTTTGTTGTGTGGTTTGGTCACTCTTCTTACCTTTTACAGATAGATGGAATTAGATATTTAATAGACCCTGTATTTTATTATGGCTCTCCTATCTTCTTTATAAATAGGGGGTTTAAAGGCACTAATATATACAAAGCAGAAGATATACCCCATATAGATTATTTAATTATAACTCATGACCATTACGACCATTTAGATTATAAAGCCATTAAGAAGTTAAAGCAAAAAGTAGATAAATATGTAACTACACTCGGGGTTGGTTCGCATTTAGAGTATTGGGGAATAGATTCTTCAAAAATAATTGAATTAGATTGGTGGGAAGAGTATGAGAATTTTGTATGTTGTCCAACAAGACATTTTTCTGGAAGGTCATTTAAAAGGGATAAAACATTATGGGGCTCTTTCATTCTCAAAACACCATCGCTCACTATTTATATAGGAGGAGATAGCGGATATGGTTCTCATTTTAAGGCAATAGGAGAGAAATATGATATAGATATTGCTTTTATAGAGAATGGGCAGTACAATACTCAATGGGCTGAGATACACACATTGCCAAAAGATTTAGGAAATGTAATGTTAGATTTAAGGGCAAAAAGATATATCACAGTACACCATTCCAAATTTGCCCTCTCTACTCATAGTTGGGATGAACCATTAAAAAATGAGATAGAAGCAGCCGAAAAGACAAAGTCTAATTTAATAGTATTAACCATAGGGGAAAAAGCTACTCTTCAAGTTATGCCTTAAAGAAAAAGATTAGGGGCTAAAATCATTTTAACCCCTAACCATTTTTCCAAAATGAGAAATATCTATTGATTTTCAATCCATTCCTTTACACTCTCTAAGGTAGCGCCATTAAGCAATTTGCCCTCTTTCCAATCTATATTAGGATAACTATTCTTTAAATCCTCAACAGATTTTGTAATTGAGCTACTACCAGATGTTGCAAAAGGTATAATAGTTTTCCCTTCAAATTTATATGCCTCTATAAATGTATTAATAATTGTTGGAGCTGTGTACCACCATATAGGGTAGCCAATATAAATTACATCATACGAATCTGCATCTTCTAAATCCTTTATAATTGCAGGACGAGAAGACAAATCATTCATCTCTACAGAACTACGAGAATTTTTATCTCTCCAATCTAAATCAGCCTCTGTATAAGGGGCTTCTGGTTTAATTTCATACAAGGTTGCATCCACAACATTTGCAATCTTTTCTGCTACAGATTTTGTAATACCAGAAGCAGAAAAATAAGCTACTAAAGTTTTCATCTGTTTTTCCTCCTCCTGTGGTTTATTCTGACCACAAGCAACAATTAAAATAAAAGTTGATAAAATTGTTAAAGAAAAAATGAGTTTTTTCATAATTATAAATATTAAAGATTTAAAAGAATCTCAACAAATATAACTATTTTATTGTATAATAATACCAATTGACATATAGTTGATTTTAGGGGCATACTCTGTTTTTAGTAACGGTTGAGGGGCATATTTTAAATACAAACGAAATTTATTACATCTTAAAGAGAATCTAAACTCTGAAGTAAAATCATTTGTCTCAAAAGATT
>CAMNNS010000091.1 GCA_946545765.1 uncultured Bacteroidales bacterium
TAGCTTTATACCAAAAGGAATTGTGCAAATAATAAATAATAGTGTAATTAATAATATATAGAACATTGTAATAATATTGGTTATCTGTATTTTTTTTCATTCTTTTTTTCTATTAATTTTTGTCTTATTTTATCATACATTCTTTCAAGGGCTGGTCCTACAATATATATTGCCAACAACGAAGAACATGTGTACAGTATTATATCTACAATCATCTCATTCATAGTATCAATCTATTAAATTGTGTAACCTATTCATCCCTATTTTCTCTCTCTTTTTTTTGTTCTCTTCTTTCTTTCCATAAATCTATAAATCCGCTTATAAAAGTTACTAAGAAATAGACAGATAGTGCCACCAATAGCCAATTTTTAAACCTCTCGCTCATATTATCAATTTATTAAAAATTTATATTATAATAGTTTGGACAATCTATTAAGCCATTTCGCCACTCTTCCAACAGCACCAATCGACCCATAAACTGCAGTTGTCAATAGTGAATACTACACAAATATAATAATAATTTGAAAAATCTTTTTGATAATTCCCGATTATCAATCTGTTATAATGGCATCAATTTGTAATACAAAAGAGAAAAGTAGAACATTATTTGAAGCTAACTACACTTATCTAATATGATTAGATTAATCACCTATCCTCGAATTCATATCATTCTTTTGAGTTTCTGCTTTCCTCGCTCGGCTTACCTTCCCCCAATTAAAGTTATATGTAACCATTACCATATATCTTCTTGATGGTGAGAAGTTGGTAACTTTCTGGGTATAATTACCCAAGTCAATTACCATATTCTCCCCTTTGGTAAATGAATTAAAGAGATCATATACACTGAAACTGAAATTCCATTTTTTTATTCTTTTTGAAACACTTAAATTTAGTTCAAGTGGCTCTTTTCTATAGGCGTTGTGGCCAATCTTCTTTCTGCTATTTGCATAAAGTTCTGCTGTCGCTGAAAATGATTTGGGCAATGAAAGAAAAGCGACAAAAGCACAGGAGAGAGAGTTGTTTCGGATAGTGTTTTGATTTACTCTGCTTTCGGAATAACTATATGTACCAGTTAGATTAAGATCTAATTTGTTGTTTAACAGGTTTTTATATACCCCTATACTAACAGATGCACCTTGGTTGCTGGCATTATTAGTATATTTCTGATAAATGGTTCCTTTATCATCTGAATATAGATATGACGTGATTGCATCATTAGCTCTTATGTAATTGATTGAGATATTGGAGATATTGAGCAATCTCAAGGAAATGTTAAAATTATGGTTGTAATATGATTTTAAGTTTGGATTACCAATCCTTACTACAATGTCATTTTCAGAGAGAACAGCATCGGGATTAAGTTGAGAAATGCTCGGTCTGCCAACGCTCATAGAATACCCTGCAGTTAATAAGTTGCCTTTTCTCCTGTTAATATAATAGTTAACAGAAGCACTTGGCAAAATATCTATGTAATCGTGATGCTCAATATTTGCCCAGTTCCCATACAATCCTGCCCTAAACCCAAAGTTATTCATATTTACCGAATAAGATGTAAAAAGCCTAAACAACCCCTCATTATAAGAAAACCTTGATTCATTGTTTGTTGCTTCATTCATAATGTACGAATACCGGAGTCCTACATTTATATTATGCTTTTTCTTTATACTCTTTGAATAGTTGCTATAGGCTGCAAAAGTTGAAGTATTATTCTCTGTATGTGTAATCTTAGCATCTTCTTTAGAACCTGCAGAATTTACTTTCCCGATAACAATATCATTGTTTTTATACGAACCCACATAGTCTCCAGTTATAATAAGTTCTGAAGCATCCTTGAATTTGTGAGAATACATCAATGAAGTTGTAGGTGCCTTTGTTACTGTATTATAATCTCTGAAAACTCCCTCTTGCGATTCTACTGAATTTTCAGCTATTATCTTTCTTTTGAAATCTTTGTCTATTTCTCTGAAAGATACTTCTGCTGAGAAATAATCATTTTTTGTAATATCATATCCTATTCCTAACATCCCGTTTAGAGAGAGTGGAATCTTAGTTTTTTCTGTAGTAATATCATTTGTTTTTAAGCCTGAACCCTTCCAATCATAATTTGTAACCTCTTTTTTGTCCCTATGCTGGTTCATATATCCACCTGATGTATAAAAAGAGATTTTTTCTTTTCTGTAGTCAAGATTGAAATTTGTCCCTACAACAAAGTTATCTTTGTTAAATGCATTTCTCACCGATGCCGAAAAGAAACCCCCTTCCTTTTTCTTAGTGATTATATTTATAGATATTCCACTATGCCTTGCTGAAATATCAGGATCTGATATTACTTCTATCTTGTCGATATTGTCACCCTTGTAAGAACGGAGATAGGCTAATAAGGTTTCTTCTGTCATATTAACTTTGCGTCTATCAATATAAATATTTGACACAGAGCTACCATAAAGGGTTATTTTGTTTGCTACTGATACTCCGGGAGCAGTCCTAAGCACTTCCGTCAAATCTTTGTTTTTCAAAGTAGCTATGTTGCCAACCCTATATTCATAACCACTCATAGTATAATTCACACGATTGGCTGTAATCTTTATTACATTCAGAGTATTTATATCTTCTTTTAGGACAATATCTTCAAGGTCTATATCCTTATCTAAATTAAGTGTGAGGGCATGTTTTTCATAACCTAAGATTGATACCTCCAAAGTATATGAGGCCCCTTTTGCATTTAAAATAAAAGTGCCATTACTATTAGTTGTTGTACCAGTCAGTTTCTTGGTCTCTTTGTTTGACAAGACCACATCTGCAAACTCAACGGCTTGATTATTTTTATCTAAAACTCTACCAGTTATACGATAAAAATTTTGAGCAGAGATATTGCCAATACTACATAGTAACAGTAATAATGAAAAATATGCTCTCATAATAAAACACTTTACCGCTTATTTAATTAATAACCATTACATTTGTGAGATCACATTCTATATTCGGATTATATGGTTTTGGATTTTAAATACGCTACCACATACAGATAAAATCAAAATTAGAATAATAGCAAATTTCTTTAGTTTTTTCATATTATTAAAAATTTTAAGTGAATACTACACAAATATAATAATAATTTGATTTTTTTGATAATCTTAATAATCCCAGATTATCAATCTGTTACAATGGCATCAAGTTATAATGCACAAGAGAAAAGCAGAACATTGTTTTAGGCAAACAACACTTATTTAATAAATTTCACGATATAATTCTTTAAGTTCAAGGTTAATCAAATAGTACTTCTTTATAGAAGAATTAAATATTAATTACTAAATTTGCTAACAAATATGAAGTTAAACTCAATTAAAAATATCGGATACATTTTTATCATTAGCTGGTATCTCATTATCTCGATGGGGTTTAATATTCATACTTGCAATATGTCGGGAGAACAATATGTTGTATTCTCATTAGACGAAAGTGAAGAAGATAATTGCTGTACCATTTTAAATCAAACTTTTAATCCTTTATTTACAAGCAACAATCAGCAATTCAATACAATAAATGCAAATCAACTTCTTCTTCAAAGCTGTTGCCCACCCGATTGCCAATATATTTCAAATGACTTTTATATAAAGTCAATACAAAATTTCAAAAAAATAACACCACTCCAAAAAAGTGCAAATTTCATTCAGTTAAATATTTTAAAGATTTGATACTATAAGTCCTCTGCACTTATTTTAATATCAATGATTTATAATATATATTTAACTTTATGAACAAAAGAATATTTGGAACACTTATATGTGTTATTTATATAATTCTACCAACCTTATTATCAGGACAAACGTATCGCGATAAGATAGAAAACGATACAACAATAATTAAATCTGATACCCTTAAAGGGACATCAATAACAGCAAGACAAAAAAGCAACTATATACCTAAGGGTAAAACTCTTAGAACAGAAGTCATAAGTACAGCTGGTCTTCATAAAATGGCATGTTGCAATTTGGCAGAAAGTTTCGAAAACTCATCAAGCGTAACTGTGGGTTATTCAGATGCTACAACAGGAGCAAGACAAATAAGATTGCTCGGACTAAGTGGTATCTACACCCAGATGTTAGACGAAAATCGCCCTATAATGCGTACATTTTCTGCCCCTTGGGGTTTAACTTTTATCCCGGGTTCATGGATGGAGAGTATCCAAATAGCTAAAGGCTCAACATCTGTAATTGATGGTGCCGAATCTATTACAGGACAGATAAATATAGAGCACAAAAGGAGCACAGATGAGAAACCTTTATTTATAAATGGCTCTGTAATGTCTGATAGTAGAACCGATTTAAATGTAATATCATCATTACAGCTCAATGATGCCCTTTCTACAACTATTCTTACCCACGCAGATGCAAATTTCAGAACTCATGATTCTAATCACGATGGGTTTATAGATGAACCTAAATCAAAACAAGTAAGTTTTGCAAACAGATGGCTTTACTATTCTAATAACCTAAAGATACACTGGGGAATAAGAGGAATATATGATAACAGAAAAGGTGGAATGGATGGCTATGATAGAAAAACTTACACAACTACCATTGGAAAGCCATGGGGAACGAATATTTGTAACAACAATTTTAACGGCTATTTTAAAATAGGTAGATTTCTGGGGGAATCTCAAACATCATCAATAGCACTTGTTGCAGATTATACATATCATAAATTAGAGAGCTATTTTGGTGAGAGTAAATATTTTGGTAAAAGCAATAGTATTTATACCAATCTTATTTATAGAAACGAATTTACCCATTCTCATGACTTAACTATAGGGGTTAGTGGTAATATAGATAAACTTTCAGACGAATACAAAAGAAAGATATTAGTCTCTAATTCCCTATTAGAGAGTGCATTTAATGATTCAAAAACTTTATCAAATGCTGGTTTGTATTCTGAATACACATACAGAATTGATGAAAAATTCTCTTCAATTATAGGAATCAGGGGAGATTGGTACAGCAAAGATGATTTTGAGTTTATTCCGCGATTAACATTAAAATATAAACCAACAGATTACATTGTTTTTAGAGCAAATGGTGGAAGAGGGATAAGATATACTCTACCAATATCCGATAATATTGGAATCTTATCTACCAATAAAGAGATAATAGGTGACCTTAATCAAACTTATAAAGAGGATGCTTTTACTTATGGAGGAAATGTAACTTTTTATCTACCAATAGATAAGAAAGAGAGTACCTACCTAAGTTTTGATTTCTTTAGAACAGAGATAAAAAATCAGCTAATTGCAGATTACGATTTACTCCCTAATTCAATCGTACTATATCAATCGGATAAAAATTCATATACTAATAATTTCCAAATTGATTTTAACTCAGAACCTTTTGAAAGATTTAGTATTGCCACCACATTTAGATTTTCTGAGGCAAAATTTAACAAGCAACTAAATATTGGCAACAAAAACAATACAGAAAAAGTTGATAAACCATTGGTTAGTAAATTCAAAGGTGTTCTAAACCTGCAGTATAAAACAAATATGAATAAATGGGTATTTGATTTTACCGCCTCATTATATGGGCCATCAAAAGTATATAACTTTATGAAAAGTCTTAAAAAAGAGGATGGTTCTCTGATATATCCCAAAGGAAAAACACCAACATATTTAATGCTTTTTGCCCAAATCACAAGACATTTTAAAGGATTTGATATATATCTTGGCTGTGAGAACATTACAAACTATAAACAAAAATATCCTATCCTCGGCGATAAAGACTCACATGGTTATATAAACCCTGTAAGCAACTCATTTGATGCAAGTGCAATTTGGGGCCCTCTAATGGGAATTAAATTTGATGTTGGATTTAGACTTACTATTTGGAAGAAAAGATAATTAACAACACTAATAACAACAAACATTATGAAAAAAATAGCATTTATCATTGGATTAATTACATTGTTTATTTCTATAAACGGTTCTTTATATTCAAAAAATTTAAATAATAATCGGCTAAAATTTAACACATTAACAGACACACTTAAAACAGAACAAAAGAAAGTTGAGCCCAAAAAGAGTAACAAGAATATTGAGGTTGTTATTTTCTCGACAAATATGCACTGTGAGAGTTGCGTTAATAAAATCAGCGAGAATTTATCATATATGAAAGGGATT
>CAMNNS010000092.1 GCA_946545765.1 uncultured Bacteroidales bacterium
TGCGATATTAGTTGGTGTTTCTCGGCAGACAATAAATCGTTTTTATGAAGCATTTGTAACAGAATTGCTGAAATCTGTGAACAAGAAAGTCCTTTTGTCTATGGCGAAATAGAATTTGATGAGAGTTATTTTGGTATTTGAGCACATCAAAGAAGGTGAATGCAGATACAATTTTAGAAATCAAAATTTATACTTAAATTTGCTCAAAGAACTAAGAAAAAATTAATGTTATGGTACCAAAAAAGATTTATATTGCAAGAAGAGATGCACTTGCAAAGGATATTGAAAAAGGAATTATTTTGTTTTTAGGAAATAGCGAAGCTCCAGCAAATTATTTAGGTAATTGCTATAAGTTTCGTCAGGATAGTTCTTTTTTATATTTTTTTGGAATAAATGATCCCGATTTTGCTGCAGTAATTGATGTAGAAAAAGGTGAGGAGATTGTTTTTGGGAACGATGTTTCTATTGATGATATTATCTGGATGGGGCCACAAAAGTCTGTTGCAGAAAAGGCCGCACAATTTGGTGTAAAAAAGACAAAAAAGTTTTCTGATCTTTCAAAGTATATCGCGAGTGCATTGAAAGCTAAAAAACAAATTCATTATTTACCACCATATCGTTCTCAAACAAAAATATTATTGAGCGAATTGCTTGGTTTGCCAATTTCTGCACTAAAAGAGAATTCTTCAGATAAGCTAATTAAAGCTATTGTATCTCAGAGAATTGTTAAAGATAAATATGAAATCGCTGAGATTGATGAGGCTTGTAATATTGGCTATGCTATGCATTATGCAGTGATGAATCTTTGTAAAGTTGGAATGGTAGAACAAGAACTTGCAGGACTTATGGATGGAATCGCAAGCTCTTATGGGGCAATGAATTCATTTGCAACAATTTTATCTCAACATGGAGAGACTTTACATAATCATAAACATGATGGTATTATTACAAAAGGTAAACTTTTAACGGTTGATGCAGGGGCAGAGAACAATAACAATTATTGTTCGGATTTTACCCGTACAATCCCATGTGGTGGCAAATTTACTACTAAGCAAAAAGAGATTTACAATATAGTCTTAGAGTGTAATAACAGGGCGTTAGAGTTGGCTAAACCCGGGGTAGCATATTTTGATGTTCATGTAGAAGTTTATAGAATAATGGCTAAGAGACTCAAAGAGTTAGGTCTGATGAGAGGAGATGTAGAAGAGGCTGTTAGGGCAGGGGCACCTGCATTATTTATGCCTCATGGATTAGGGCATAATATGGGGTTGGATGTTCACGATATGGAAAACTTTGGAGAAGATTATGTAGGTTATGGAAGTGCTGCAAAAAGAGATAAAAGGTTTGGTTATCGCTCTTTAAGAATGGCAAGAAAATTAGTTGAAGGGAATGTTATAACAGACGAACCAGGTATCTACTTTATCCCGGCTTTAATCGAGAAATGGAAAAAGGAGAAAACTTGTGCTCAGTTTATAAACTTCTCAAAACTAAAAGAATATTACGATTTTGGTGGAATTAGATTAGAGGATGATGTCCTTATTACTAAGACAGGTAACAGATTGCTTGGTGCAAAGCGACTCCCGATAACTGTCAAAGAGGTTGAGGAGGTTATGAAAAATAATGGGAGCAGATAAAGCAGAATCCATGAAGTTGTGTGGTGCAGATTTTCTAAGATTGTATTTTAAAAATAAAATATTATCTTTGAGTCCGTTTTCGAGAGATGTTCATTAAAAATTGCCCGGATGGCGGAATTGGTAGACGCGCTGGTCTCAAACACCAGTGGGGTAAAACCTGTGCCGGTTCGATCCCGGCTCCGGGTACGAAAAATAAGTCTGTGCAAAAGCAAGCTGTCGGTTTATTATTTGCGTAAAATAATTGCCCAATTCTTTTATTCTTGATACTCGTATGCTCCTATGTCTATCCCTTTTCCTTTGGGGCGAGGGTTGCCTGCAAAGTCTTTTTCTGGTGCAGAGAGCGAGCTTCCATTATCTATGGCTGTTGCCCCCTTTTTAAGGGTAAAATCAAAATTAGATATGTTGGTAAAAAGTGTATTCAAATCGGTTACTGTAAAATAATTCTTTCCGGGATGAGAGGTAGTATATCCATAATAAAGATTATTCTCTATTATTACCTCTTTCTCATCTACATTAGATTTCAACGACATATTTCCTGCATCATTATATGCAGAGATATTATTTCTAATAACAATATTTTTAACGTTAGGGAAATTTACATATATCCCTTGTTGGGCATGGTTGTAAATAGTATTATTGTAGATATAAATATTTTTTAACTCCCCTGTTTTAACATCGCTATTATCAGCCACTTTAATACCGCAAGTTTGTTGTTGGGCGTGTGCTCCTCCAAAATATACGATATTATTAAATATGTGAATATCATGAGCTTTGTTTCCTTGTTCAGATGCAACAGCAATGCCTGTTCCTGGAGTGGCAGTAATAACTTTATTGCAGTAGATTAAAATATTCTCTGTTTCTGGAACTGGCTCTCCATAAGTTAAAAGTCCCGCCTGATTTTCCACAGCATAGCCTGCATCTATATATATTCCTCCTGCCCCACAATTTTCTACAATATTTTCTCTTATAGTTCCATTTCTACTTCCACTTTTTGCATCGATACTCTCTTTAACCACAGACTTTACATGATTGTTCCAAATGTCAAAATTGTTCACTTTTCTAAGAGATATTGCTTCTCTAACTGTTTGAGAACAGTTCTCGATATAATTTTTATAAACATTTATATTTTCGGAAGCTTTACCCATTATCCCAAAAGCGATAGCAGAACCCGAACAGTTCTTTATTGTACAATTCTGTATTGTTACATTTGAAGAGCCACAAATACCTGAAATACCATTCATTGGAGAGTTAATAATTTCTAAACCATCAACGATAATATGATTAGCACCAGTATAGTTTGCATATGCGGTACCTTCACCTATAAGGGTTATAAGGGCAAAGTATGTACCTTGAGAATTTGTGATTCCTGTTCCGTCTATTACTGCTCTATTTGTTGAGTTATAGGATCTTATCACGATAGGATTCTCTTTTGTCCCAGATTTATATAGCATAGCACGTTCATTATAAACGCCACCATCTATATTTATCCGTCCCCCTTTTTCAACAACATCAAAAGCTTTTTGTATAGTTAAGAATGGACTTTCTTTTGTCCCTAAGTTACTGTCGTTTCCGGTTTTAGAGACATAAATCTCACGAGAAAATATTGTTTGTGGAGGTAAAACAAATGATACCCCAGAGGCATCTATTGTTGGTTTGTATAAAGAACCACTTGTTGTTTTTTCCCATGGAAGTGATAAATCCCATTTATACTCCTTTCCCTCTCTTTCAATATTTATCTCGAGCTCAGTAACATCAGTTACCTCTTTATTGGTAAAAATCACTACATATATATCGCTATTTAATACCCCATTAGATAGAGTAACATTATTTATTTTAATCTCCCCCTTGTTACCCTCTAAAATACTTTTATCGAGATTATAATTAGTTGATATATATAGTTGCTTACCATTAACAGAAAATTTGACAGAAAGATTTTCTTTGGTGTCGTTAGTGAATAGTTTTAGCCCTTTTGGAAGATATAATATATTAGCTATCGGGGTAAGATTGCATACTTTTTTAACATCTTGATTAGTAGCTATAAGTGGAAATATAGAACCCAAAGAATTAATTGTCCCGTTTTGAGGATTAAGAGGTAAACTCCAATAATTGTCAGAGATTTTTTCTCTGTATGGGTATAGTATTGTTATTTTGGCATCGTCTGGAATTTTGCCCCCTTTATTTTTAAAAGTAGCTGTGGTTGTCCCACTTCCCGATGCAAGTGTAAAACAATCATTATATATTTTTGAATCTTTATCGCGATAAATTACAGAAATTTTATCTCCATCACTCCACATTTGTTTAATAGTGGAACCTAAACTCTCCATCGCGATTTTAGATTGAGAAGGAATGGTTACACTTATCTCTGTATAATCTGTTTGATTTTTAGAGTTATCCCTCTTTTCTTCTTTATTGCATGAGAAAAAAACTAAAGCTAAAATAGCCAAACTAAACCACATTTTAATCCTTTGGTACATATCTTTAACCTCTTTTTTAAAAAAAAGAATGTGCTGGTCAACCACTCGCATCCCACCGTCTTGTTTCATACGCCAGAGCCTTGTCCGTTGTGCACATTCTTAAAACTAAAAAACCTATTTTTAACGTTCACAAAAAAGTTTCTCGCGATAATAATTCTCAAATTCTTCAGGAGTAATCTCAATTCCGGCTTGAAGTGCCCTCATCTCAGAATTGCGGGGTTTTATCTTCCTGACTCATAAAACGGCATTAAATAATAACCAAGAAAGTAATCAGAATAAACTTCTTTTAATTTATTCCCCAACAAACGATTACGATTGTTTGAAAAATTATCATCATATTTTCGTTTTTCAACCATTTCCCTCGTCCACGCACTTTTATCCTTCCAAATATCAACAAGGCAGATTGCATAGGCTTTATATTCAAGAAGATTTAATCCCTTAAAACTATTATATAGTTTTTTAGATTCTTTATTTCCAAAGTCATATAGATGCCTAATATCATCATTCAAACTCTCATAGTTGCTCTTCCTTGACAAACGTTTGGCTTCAAGAAAGAAAAGGATTTTTCTTTCGTTATCAACAATAAAACCATCAATACGATGAGTCTTAAGTTTGCAGTTATCAAATATCGGAAGTTCCATCCAAGTAAGTACTGTAGAAGGATTAGGGGCTATCCTCTTATAAGTCTCCATAAATTTAGAAACTTGATTGGCTTCATGTATACTCCGCCTATTTTCGTCTTTCCAGGCATTAAGCCATGGCTTGAAAGCAAAACAACCATTTTTAGGCTCCTCTCCAAGTATTTTGGAAAACTCTCCGCAATACTCATCAAATGTTTTTTCAACGATTTCTAAAATGTTCATATGCATATAATATTGGTTTATATTATTGTTCTCAAAAGTAAAAAGATAGGAAAAATAAATCTTCCCGTTGAATACAATTAAGTTTCGTTAAATAGAACATCTAAAACAATCCCTAAATAGATTGCCATTCACAGATTGCATATTAAATACCTTCCCCGATTTTTTATGCTTTACAGTAAATGATGTATTAGCCCTGTCGCCGTTGCACTCACGGGCAATTTGTCTTCCCAATACCCCTCCAATGCTGCTGAGTTCCTCCTCACTAAGCTCTCTGCGACCTGTTCTGAAACCCCTAACTTGTTTATCAGATAAGCCCTTACAGCGTTCTTGTAATCGTCTAAATTCTGATAGTTTTGTCTCTCTTGTTTTGCCATTGTCTTGTTCTTCTTTTTTATTTCCGTAAGATTGACCAACTCGGTGCAGTTTGCGATTGGTGGGCAATACAATTTACCTTATGTTAAATAGAAAATTTAACGTTTTATCGTGAAGTTTCTCGCGACTAATAATTCTCAAATTCCTCAGGAGTAATCTCAATACCAGCCATAATAGCCCTCATCTCAGAATTGCTACGTGGAAGAGTTTCCTTACGAGTAAATGTTCCTCCGGTAAGAGAACGTTTCTTAGCATTTTTAGGTCTTACTCTGACAATTCCGTCCACACTAAAATCATAAGCAATTTCATCAATCTCATCAACCAAAATAATTGGTAAACCAAGTCTGTAGCGTCTTCTAAATTCCTTTGAATCCATAATCTTTATATTTTAAGTTTTCGTATAAGGTTGTAATAATCAACCTGCTTTTGTTCTAATTTGTCGTATCTACTATCTTTCTTATCCATCTTACGCAACACTTCGTAAAAAGAATGCCCCATTCCTCCTTTAATGCCAATCTTTCCTCTGATTTACCAAAAATCATTTCGGGGCTAAGCTCAATTCTTTCTTAATATTTAAATATTATATTTTTCTTAATCTCGGGATGAAGGCTATTTGCAACAGGACAAGATTTTGCAGCCATCTCTATAATTTTCTTCTCTTTATCTGTGTAGTTGTTATCAGATGGAAATGTAATAACTATCTTAATCTCAACAACTCTTCTTGGCTCTGTCCCCATAATTTTTTCTGTCTCAATAGTAGTCCCGTCTATGTTAAATCCGTAGTTTTGAGCAGATATTCCCATTATAGT
>CAMNNS010000093.1 GCA_946545765.1 uncultured Bacteroidales bacterium
CGTATGGCACATCGGCATCAGAATCTCGTGTAGCCCAATACATTACATTCAATGGGAACTCTTTCTTGATAGTTGTAATTACCGCCTCTCTTTCTTTATCTCCGTAGATAAATTCTCTTTGATAAGGTGGGCGAATATCCAATTTCCCATCATATCCCCTCACTCCAAGCTCTTCATTATCAGCGTAATCTTTTACCAAATCACGCACCTTGATTTTTTGCAGTTCTATTTTCATAGTGATTCGTTATTTAGAAATTCTTCTTATTGTCATTCTAGCATAAGTTATTCTCCCCCCTATTCTACCTTCAGCATTTTTAATTAATCCAGGGATTGCTGTTGATGATACCCCATATTGCGGATAAGTATTCTTGCATATTTGCTTTTGCCGTTCACTACAGTATCCTTTGGATTGTTCATCAGTCCGCCTACCCTGCATGGTCGGACGAGTATTCTGAAGTATGGCTGAATAGTTGTTCTGTTCTATGATGCAATAAACCAAATCTTTTCCATCGTTGCCTTTTCTGAACTCCACAATTTCGAATTGTTCAGGGTTGTATTTGTCTAAGAATGTTATTGGTACTCCCATAACTCCATAATAATCACAAGGGATATCTGTAACCTTATCCACATTAATGGCATCATAGTTATCATACTTCGGGTATTCTTCCGGAGTATATTTTTTGTAGAGTATCAGCTCCTCGTGACGCTTTTTATGGTCAAGATTGGTAAACCAGCAAATATTCCCCATACTCCTCCATTTCTGACCACTTTCATCCTGCCAATATCTTGTTTCTCGGGGCGCATAGTAATCAGGTACTTTAAAAGCCATATCGCCAGACTTGTAACCAAGCCATAGCAGATTATTTTTAATTAAAGGAAAAATCTCTTTATATGTAATAGCATTCTGATTACCTATCACTAAGAATTTCTTCTCGTACTTCATCAAAGTATCAATGTATTCTCTAAACAAAGAAAATGGCGGATTTGTTACAACTATATCGGCCTCTTTAAGTAGTTCTATACACTCAGGGCTTCTGAAATCTCCATTCTCCTCTAATTCTGTTAATACATTCTTATCGTTCTGTATCAGATATTTAATATCAGATAAATCAACTCTGCCATCGCCATTGAGATCTTTTACCTCTGTAATCTCCACCTTAAACGCCTGTTTACCATTTTTATTTTCATCAGGGAAAGGGAGTTCAAGCCCTTGAACAGGCGAGCCGTTATAGCAGGTAGCTATAAGTTTCTTAATACCAAGATGATTAAAATTACCTGCAAAGTATTTGAAGAAATTACTCTCGTATGGGTCATCGCAGTTACATAGAATTGTTTTGCCTACAAAGTGGCTGCGATAATGTTTTAGTTCATTCTCAATATCAGGCAGTTGAGTGTAGAACTCATCTTGCTTGGCATTTTTTGCACGGTCTAAACTACGAGACATCTTATTGATAGTTAAGTTATTGACGCTTAACTATCATCCCACTTTACACACCACTTTGGCATTCCGGCATAATACCGATATTGCCACTCTTACCACGCTGAAAAACAGAAAGACGCAATGCACCTGTTGCGTTCAGCGAGGCAGCGTAGGAGCGGAACCTCCGACCACGACAAATGCATTACGCCTAAGGCGTTGGCATTTGCTATTATCGTGGTAAGAGATAACCTCATACGATTAACCCTTCACATATTATTTCGTGCGTCTTATTCCAATTAAAGTTTCCTACGCTTTTGGCTGAACGCGAAATAATAGCTATGCGCTTATTTGTTATTATATATATTATACTATGCAATATGCGACTATTAAAGCCACACTCTACAAATTTCGTAATTTTTTCTTAATTTTTAAAATTCAACTTCACTTGCTCTTTTTCTAATATATCCTATCACATTATAGAGCGGTACGTTTTCCATCCATCCTTGATCTATGTATGGTTTCATCGAAAATCTAACACCTTTCAGTTTTTTTTCTACATAATCAATCATTATAAATTGTCTCAAGGATTTACTTTTAACATTTTCTTCCGCTTTTACCTCCAAAGGTACCAAAGAATTACCCACTTGAACAAGGAAATCTATTTCAACTCTTGAATTATCTTTACTAAAATAATAAACAGTAAAATCCTCTGGAACAATCTGTTGTAGTACATAGTTTTCAGTAAAAGCTCCTTTATACTCTTTAAAAACATCATTATTGATAATCATCTTTCCAGCAGGAGTTTCAGACAAAGCTCCTAACAAACCTATGTCTAATAAATAGAGCTTAAAGGCAGCAAAATTTTCATAAAACTTCAATGGAATTTCTGGTAATCTGCAACAAAGATTTTTGTAAACAAGACCTGCATCAATCAACCACTGTATAGCCAATTCAAATTCTTTTGCTCTTCCGCCTTTCTTTACAACTCCATAAATAAACTTTTTATTTTCTTTTGCTAATTGGGAAGGAATACTATTCCAAATCATCCTAATCCGTTCTACTTGTGTACCTGCATGTTTAGAAATGTCATTGGCGTATGAGACTATTATTCTCTTTTGAATTTTCCTAACATTCTGAACATCTTCGTTTGTTATCCAGTTCAAAACAACTTCCGGCATTCCACCAACATAATAGTACTGGCGTAATAAATCTTCCAATCTTGAAGATAAGGCCTCTATTTCATCCCATTCACAATTAGTCAAAATTTCAGAAAGTGCCTCATTACCTTTTGCCCATAAAAATTCTTCGAAGGTCATAGGGTAGAGCCTTAATATATTAACCTTCCCTACTGGATATGATTCATTAGGATGATGAACGATACCCAACAACGATCCGGCTGCAATAATGTGCTGTTCTGGTGTATCTTCACAAAAGTATTTAAGCGATGTTACACCGTTTGGTGCATCTTGAATTTCATCAAACACAATAAGCGTTTCTCCTGCAATAATACGCTGTCCTGTGTAAGCAACAATATCACGAATGATCCGTTGAGGAACTATATCTCTAACGAACAGATTCTTAGCAAAATCATTGTTAGCGCAATTGATATATACTACATTGTTATACTCGTTTTTGCCAAACTCTTTTATCAACCATGTTTTTCCTACCTGACGCGCCCCTTCAAGAATCAGCGGTTTTCTATATTGATCACTTTTCCAACTAATCAATTGATCATAAAGCTTTCTCTTCATAATTTAAGCATTTTTTTTGACGAATAACTACCGCAAATATACACTTTTCTTGATGAATAATCAATAAAAATTCACACTTTCTTTAATGAATAATCACCGCAAATTCACACTTTTCTGGATGAATATCTTTTTTATTCTCCAAAGGTCATCTTGATATTCTCTGCCATCCTTGACACAAGAACCTCACGTGCCTGATGACTTGCCCACCCAATATGTGGAAGAAGAATTGCTTTAGTATTATCTTCTATCTTTAAGTATGGAGAATCAAGAGAGAGTGGTTCTGTAGTGTATACATCTATCCCGATACCTGCAATAATACCCTCATTTAAAGCACGAACTATATCTTCATCATTAACTATTGCACCACGACCTATATTTATAACATAGGCTGTTGGTTTACAAAGTTTTAGTTTTGAATAAGTTATCAAATTGTTTGTATTCTTATTAAGGGGAGCGTGAATACTAATATAATCTGATGAAGCCATAAGATCATCAAGTTGTAGATGTTCATACTCCTGAGAATGAGGCTTGCCCGAGGTTGAGTAATAGACTACTTCCATCCCAAAAGCCTCTGCCAACTTTGCAACTCTCTTACCTATATTTCCAAGTCCTATGATTCCAAGTCTCTGCCCATTAAGCTCATTAAATATTCTGGAAACATCAGAAGCTAAATTTCCATGGGAGTAAAATTTATTTTTAACTCTATAATCGTAATATGGTACTTTGCAAGAAAGGGAAAGAAGCATCGCCATTGTAACTTGAGCAACTGATTCTGTAGAATAGTTAGCAACATTCTTAACCTCAATACCTTTAGAGTTTGCATATTCAATATCTATATGATTCACTCCTGTAGCGGCTACACATATCAATTTAAGATTAAGAGCAGCGTCGATTTGCGCTCTTTGCATTGCAACTTTATTGACAATCACTACATCTGCCTCTTTTATTCTATCAAAGACATCTTTATCTTCTGTGTGATGATAAATTGTCATTTCTCCAAGTTTTGCAATGGGGTCCAAAGAGACATCTTCGCCCATTGTTCCTGCATCTAAAAAAACTATTTTAAGTTTCATATCGCGATAAATTTATATTTCTAAAATTTTAATTCTTTAATTACCAAGCAAGTGCAGATGCTCCAAGAATTGCAGCATCGCTCTCTTTAAGAGATGAAAGAAGCACTTTTACTTTATCTTTCCATAAAAATACTACATTCTCATTCATAGCTTTTAGCAAATCGGCCATAAAATATTTATGTGCTTTTGAAAGACCACCAAAAAGTATAATAGCTTCTGGAGCGGAGAAAGGGATAAAATCAGCAAATTTTTCTCCCATTACTCTTCCTGTATATTTAAATATCTCTAATGCAAGTAAATCACCTTGTTCTGCTGCATCATATACATCTTTAGAGGTAATCTCATTTTTCATCTGATATACAGAAGATAACAGAGAGGTTGAGCCGGAATTAGAAATCATTTCTTTAGCAGTTCGAGCTACTCCCGATGCAGAGACATAAGTTTCAAGACATCCCTTTCTTCCACAGCCACAATCTCTCCCCCCTTTAATTGCACAAGTATGCCCCAATTCTCCTGCAAAACCATCTGAACCATAAAGCAGTTTGCCATCTATAACTATCCCACTCCCTACACCTGTTCCAAGTGTTATATAGATATAATTATCTATCTGTTTTGCAACTCCATACATCTTCTCTCCAAGGGCGGCGGCATTTGCATCATTGGTTACTGTAACTTTTAGACCATCTAACTTTTTTGATATTTCAGCAGCTATATGTACCGTTTTCCCCCTCCCCCACTCTACATTTGTAGCATTTACCATATCCCCTGTGTAATAGTTACTTGAAGGAGCACCTACCCCAACACCATTTATATTTTCTAATCCAAAAGCTTTAGATAATTCTCTTATTGTATTGCACAATAACAAAATAAACTCTTCTGAATCAGACATTTTAGTAGAGATAGATTTCTGGGCAAGGATCTCCCCTTTTCTATTTACAATCCCTATTTTTGCACTTTGTCCGCCAATATCAATACCAACAACATAATCTTTAGTCATAATATACAGTTTTAAAAATTAAATCAAAGGGGCTAATAACCTAAACACTCCCTCTCTAAGTTTATCTTTTACAGGGCGTTTCTTCCAGCTCTTGAGTTCAATCTGTTCACACTTTTTAATATTCTCTAAAAATTCACCTTCCACAACCTTTGTACAATCTGAATTATATATTACAGACATTACCTCAAAGTTATGCTCAAAACTTCTCGAATCCATATTCGCAGAGCCAATTATAGATACATCGCCGTCTATACTAATTACTTTGGAGTGATTGAATCCATTAGTAAATAGATATATTTTAATACCTGCCTCTAAAAGTTCTGTTACATAAGAGCGAGTACTAAAATGGGCAGTTACACTATCACATCTTTTTGGTATCATTATCTTTACATCAATCCCCCCAAGTGCAGCAACTTTAAGGGCATTGAGAATAGACTCATTTGGAGTAAAGTATGGCGATGTTATAAAGATATGATTTTTAGCAACATTTATTGCAGTAAAATAGCATTGCATAATACCTGCCCAATCGCTATCTGGCCCTGATGATATAATTTGCCCATAAAAACTATCCCCACCTTTATCAGAGCGTTCTATATTATCTATCGCGATATGAGGGTAATACTTTTTAGTAAATTTTATCCTATGGTTCAATATAAAGTACCTATCTAAAAGATAACTTGCTTGTAGGGCAAAAACACTCTCTCCATAAATTTTAACTTGAGTGTCGTACCATTCACCACGGCTGGTTCCATAATAATATCTGTCAGCTATATTTACCCCACCCAAGAAACCAACCTTTCCATCTACAATCAATATCTTTCTGTGGTTTCTATAATTGATTTTAGACATCGGCATAAAGAATTTAACAGGAGAGAACTCCAAAACCTC
>CAMNNS010000094.1 GCA_946545765.1 uncultured Bacteroidales bacterium
GAAGGCATACATGCTCTCAATCCTGCACTAACAGAAAAGATAGACGACAGTAAAAAATTTAAAGTTTATGCATCTGCTTTAACATCTTTATCTATTGATGAGAACAACTATATATCTACCACAGATTCAAGAAAATTGAGAAGGATGGTAAGAGATCACAACTTTAGAGGAATGGGGGCAGAGGAGACTCTCCTTAGATGGCAAAGTGTTATAAAAGGTGAGGATAAAAATATTTTCCCTTATCAAGAAAATGCAGATATAATGTTTAATTCCTCTTTGATTTACGAACTCCCGATGTTAAAATTTTATGCAGAACCACTTTTAAGGAGAATTTCCCCTACAAGTCCTGCTTACGCAGAAAGCCTAAGATTGTTAAAATTCTTGAGTTTAGTAGTAGAGCTTAACTTAGATGAGCAGAAAGCTATTCCACCTACATCTGTAATGAGAGAATTTATTGGGGGTAGTTCATTTACTTATTAAAAGTTGGCAAAGAAAAAAGCACTACACAGGGCTAATCTTTTAAAATTAGCCCTGTTTTTTTTAGATTTTCTATCTCTATACTTGGGTCATCTTTAAAGAGTTGCCTTATTTTATTTATTTGTACATTAAGATTGTGGGCAACATAAATATCACCATCGGGAATACCCCAAATTGTCCCTTGAATAACCTTTCTATCAACAACTTTTCCTTTTTCTGCACACAACATTTCCAATATTTTTGTTGTTGTAGGGGGTATCTTCTGCACATTTTCTCCTATCGAGATAGTCCTCTCTTTTGGGATAAAAATATATTTACCTATAGTATATGATGAAACAGAACCACCTACCCCTTTCTGCATTAGTAAAGATCTGATATTTAAATCTAACTGGGTAACATCAAATGGTTTTTTTAAATAGACATTTGCTCCGCTCTGTTTTAAAAATTCCATTTTTCCTGTGAGAACTATTATAGGAATATTGTTACTTTTTGAGCGTATTTGCTCTATCATCTGATTTCCATCCATCTCTTCCATCTCTAAATCTGTAACAATTATATCGGGCTTAAATTGAGATAAAGCGAGTAGCCCTTTTTTCCCATTCTCTGCACAGAATATTTCATAATCACCACTTTTTAAGAGTTTCCTCTTAATTAGAAAACTCAAATTGGTATCATCTTCTACTATCAGTAACTTTATCATAATATATCCATTTGCTACCTTTTAGGAAAGCCAATTATAACCTCGGTAAATAAACCCAATTTACTCTCTATCTTCACATATCCCCCCATATGTTTCATTAGTTGATAAACATAATTCAAACCTATTCCATGCCCACTTATAGCAATAGTATTCTCTCCCCTTTCAAATTTTTTAAACAACCTTTTCTTATTTGAGTCAGAGATACCCACCCCATTATCCTTAATATGAAGCTCCACATATTGTTTTATCGAGACTAAATTCAGCCTTTCCAAACCGGGGAAATTAAATATATTCTTCCTTTTATTTAATTTAGAAAATATCTCTATATCAACCTTTTCTCCTGAGTATTTTATTGAGTTATCAATTATATTATCCAATATCTCTTTAAGGTATAATCTATCGGAGCAGACAAATTTTTTAGACGAAAAATCTGTTGTTATAGAGACCTCTTTAGTCCTTTTTTTCTCTTTATCTATCCCGATATATTTTGTAATCAATGATTGGACAAAACTCTCCAATTCTATCTCCTCATAAACAAATTTTAATTTTTTACTCTCCAATTTTGCAACATTGATTACCCGATCGCAAATTTCATTCAGGTGATTTGCCTCCTCTTCTAAAATTTTTATATCATCAGTAAAATCGGAATTATTAACTAAATCTCTATTCTCTTTCAAATCCTCAGCTACCAAATTAATTGCAGCGAGTGGTGTTTTCATATCGTGAACCATAGCATAGGTGTGGTCCTTTCTTAATTTATTTATTCTTGTTACCTTACTCAAAATATTTGAGATTTTATAGAGTCCGAACAAAACAATAAAGACCACTATAAACGATAGGATTAGCAACCATTTCATATTGGAAAACAGTAGCTTATACGGGTTCTTTATAACTGCCCTTAACCCTTTAGAAAAATCTGAAGAAATAGGGATAATAGTTGTAGAGAGTTCACGCAGACTGCCATAAGAATTATCAGAAATAAAATCTTCTACATTTGAAAAATAAGTTGTATCGTTACTAACTTTTATTATCTTAAATTTTAAATTGTATAACCCTTTATCATTTAGATTAGAAACAAATATCTTCTGGAGAGTATCTAAATTTATGGATATATTATATCTCTCTAAAATTTCATTTACCCCTGTAAGTATCTCCTGATTAAATCTCTTTCCACTCTTATTAACATTATAAGAAACTCCCCCTTCTAAATTTCTATATCTAATCATTACCTCCTCCTCAACTGCTGCTTTAAAACTATCATCAACCGCAACAAATAGATTCTTTTCCAAACCCTTATAAACATTTTTCAAAAGAAAATATTGTAAAGGGATCAAAGCAAACGAAGCTATAATTGCAACTATTTTAATATATTTTTTCACGCTACTAAAAGGTAATCAGAGAGATAAAACAGAATCATATATTGGGATTATACCCCCTCATTAAAGCCTTAATTTCTTGTTTAGCATCTTTCCAACGAGGAATATCTACTTTAGGTCCAATAACTTCTACAACCTTAGAAGATATTATAGAACCAACCTCACCACAAATATTCAGCGGCATACCACAAGCATGAGCATATAAAAAACCTGCAGCATATAAATCTCCCGCCCCGGTTGCATCTATAGCTTTTGCCTGACGAGGTTTTATAGAGAACAACTCATCTCCACTTTGAATTAGAGAACCTTCTCTCCCCAATTTTACAACAGCAATTTTACAAATATTAGCAATCTCCTTTATTGCAGATTGAGGAGGAAGTTTTGTAAAAGCCTTAGCTTCTGTCTCATTAGCAAAGACAATATCTATATAATGGGCAACTATATCGTGTAAAAATGTATTATTACTCTCTACTACATTATAACTTGCAAGGTCTATAGATATGGTCATTCCAAGTTTGCTCCCAATCTCAACAGCTCTCCTCACTAAATCTTGATTCTGAACTAAATAACCCTCTATATGGAGATAGTCATAACCTTTAAAATATTCCTCTTTGAGATCTTCTGGAGCTAATTCTAATGCCGCACCAAGGTAATCTGCAAAAGTTCTCTCTGCATGAGGTGGAGTTATAAAAACCATTGCCCTACCACTTGCAGCTTTGCCTATTAAAAGTGTAGGTTTAATACCATTAAGTTCTTGACCACTTTTAAATAATTTCCCCAAATCATCGTCACCCACTTTACCCACAAAACCACAAGGCATACCAAAAACAGCCGCACCGGCAATTGTATTTGCTGCACAACCTCCCGGTACATATTGAACATCTATCTCTTTTAGCTTTTGCCAAATCTTTGCTCCTGTCTCTTCATCAACAAGTTGCATACTTCCTACAGGCAAATGAAAATGTTTAAGCAAAGTATCATCTGGTAGTACAGCTAAAATATCTGTAAGGGCATTTCCTATTCCAATTATAGATTTCATATAACATAGATTAAATTAACAACTTCTATTGTTGTTTCAAACAATCTCAAAGTTAAAAAGTTTTTGTAAAAGGGGCAAATAACTTACTCATTTTGCAAAGCTCCATAAAACTTTCTAAATTGCACTCGCTTATAAATTAACCCCCTTTCTATACATCATATCTATAGAATCAACAAGATAAGACATACGCTCTTATATAACAGAAAATCAATATTATGGATGTTAAAAAGGGAAACTACAGAGCAATAATTGAATAATTGTAACTGAATTAAATGAAACTACATTTTAATAAAATATCCTTTAAAGAGGTGATAAAATATATCTTATTTTTAGGTATCGCCTGTACTCTTCTTTATTTTAGCTTTAAAGGGATAAAATGGGAAGATTTCTATAACGGTCTAAAAGATTGTACTTGGGAATGGATTGTTTTATCTATGATAATAGGACTTTTAGGATTTGTCATAAGAGCCATCAGGTGGAATCTTCTCTTGAAGGAGATAAAACCCAATTGTTCTACATCATCTGCTTATCAAGGGGTTACAATCGGGAACTTAGCCAATTTTGTCATACCAAGAATGGGCGAGATTGTAAGATGTTCTGTTGTTAGTCATAAACACAAAATCTCTCTTGAAGGTGGAATAGGGAGTGTTATTGTAGAGAGAATTTTAGATTTAATCTGCCTCTTTATTCTTGCTATTTTTATATTTTTCTTCAACAACAAGTTCAGCACTTTCATCAAAGAAATCTTCAACTCCAATAATGGCAATGGGTGGTTAAAAATTATACTTGTCCTTATCGCGATAAGTATGCTCCTATTTATAGTTATCTTCTTGATTATTATTACTAAAAAGTACGAACCAAAGAACAGATTTTTAAAAAAAATACTATCTATCTTTTTAAGATTTAAAGAGGGAATAACTACTATTTTTAGGATGAAAAGAAAATGGTCATTCCTAATTCTTACAATATCATTATGGGGTAGTTTTCTTGCAACAAGTATTTTTACATTAAAAGGGTTTAATACTCTTAGTGAGCTGAATATTGTTGATGCTCTTTTTCTTATGATAATTGGCAGTTTTGGTTGGGTTATACCTGTACAAGGTGGAATTGGTGCTTACCATTTTATTGTTAGTTCTGCACTTATACAAGTTTATGGAGCAGAGCAATCTCAGGCAATTGTGTTTGCCACAATAAGCCATGAATCGCAAGCGTTAATTATGATTATTAGTGGTATATTCTCTTTTTTTATATTTTCATTGAATAAAAATAGTAATGAGTGAGACTATTATTACTAACAACAGAGTAGCCGATATGCCATATAACTTATAGGTAGTTTGTTAAACTATTCTTTTGCTTTATCTACAATCCATTTAAAAATTGGCAAAAAAGTATCGTCACCACTATAAACAAAACCTTCCGGATGAAATTGTACACCAAGTGCCTTTCCATCTTCAGATTCAATAGCCTCAACAACTCCGTCTAAAGCCCTTGCTGTAATTTTTAAACCTTTACCTAAATCTTTGACAGCTTGATGATGAAACGAATTAACCCTTATATGATTATTCTTATCCAAACCTTTTTTTAATAAAGAATATAGGAGTGTATTTTCTTCCACTTTAATAGAATGGGCTCCATAATTCCTTGGTGCTTTCTGATTATGTTGAACCGAGCCACTCACTTGAGATGGAATATCTTGGAATAATGTACCACCAAGGGCAACATTTAATGCTTGTTCTCCTCTACAAACACCCAATATTGGGATTCCTTTTTTATGAGCTTTTTTAATAAGCTCTATATCAAACACATCTCTCTCTGGAGCGACCTCGCCCAAAAATCTATTTGGTTCTTCTTTATAATAAAATGGACTTAAATCCTCCCCCCCTATCATCACAAGAGCATCTATCCTCTCCAATATTTCATCAATCTGCTCAACATTAGTTGTTATTGGTATTACAATAGCTATACCTCCCGCTTTTCTAACAGACTCTATATAAGTCCTACCCGCCTTAACAACATCTGATTCGGAGTAGGAAGAGATACCTATCAAAGGCTTTTTATTGTCACTTTGTGCAGAAACAATATTATAACTAAAAGCTACAAAGAGAGTTAATAAAAATAGATTTCTAATAAAGAGTTTTAATATCTTACTTTTCATAACACCAAGTATTAAATTACAATATTGCAATATAGCCCTTTTTAGAAGAAAAAACAATACCAAAGCTTCTGATATAGCGTTACTAAGTTCAATTAGTAAATACTACTTTACAAAACTTTACGATTAACTAAATAGAGGAAGAAAAAGAAAAATGACTAAAGTATTTTAAACTTTAGCCATTTTCTCTACTCTATTTTATTCTACTTTACTTTATTCTCTATATCACTACACCTCAAGTAAAAACTTCACAAGTACAAACTTGTCATTATCAAAATCATTTCTCACATAAGCATAATAGTAATTATCATTCCCCTTGC